>JAYSZC010000373.1:0-1830 GCA_043738235.1 Lewinellaceae bacterium
TGCTGTATGTCAACACCCTGGGCCACCAATACACCCTCGACGACTTTTCGGCCATCAAAGACAACTGGGTGACCAAGGGTGGGCTGAAAAACCTCGGTATCATTTTCAGTACGGAATATCGCTTTGGCAGCTGGAACAGCCCGGGTTCCCTGTACCGCCCGTTTTCGCTGGCCATGTTTGCTTTCGAGTGGCAAATGGCGCCCGAAAAACCTTTCCTGATGCACTTCATGAACGCAGCGCTTTATGCGCTCACAGGTTGGGTGCTGTGGGCCACCTGGCGTCGTATTTTGATCAATTATCCCCCGGCCATGACGGCGATGGCGGTGCTGTTTTTTATGGCGCACCCCATTCACACGGAAGTGGTGGCCAATATCAAAAGCCGCGACGAAATTCTGGCGCTGCTGTTCGGCACCCTCGCGCTACAGGCAATCTGGAAATACTTAGACGCGCAAAAAACCGGTTGGCTATTAGCAGCCCTGGTTTGGTACGGATTGGCGATGTTTTCCAAAGAAAGCGCGATCACTTTCCTGGCTTTGTTCCCGCTGACGCTGTGGTTTTTTTCCAACAAACCCTTATCCAGAATCCTGTCCGTTTCTGCCATGATGTTGATCCCGGCGGCGATTTTCCTGTTGGTCAGGCAGCAGGTGCTGGGCAAACAACCGTACGAAGAAGTATTTTCCATTCTCGATAATTTCATCGTGGGCGCGGCCAATCCGGCAGACCGGCTGGCTTCTGCCTTTATGATGTGCGGACGCTACCTCTGGGTGCTGATTTTCCCGCATCCGCTGGTCTGCGACCTGGGTTACCCGCAATTGAAACCCGTGGGCTGGAGCGAGTGGAAGGCCATTGCGGGATTTGTAGCGTATGCAGGCATGTTTATCTGGGCCATTTTGAACCTAGGTAAAAAACATTTTCTCTCCTTCGCCATCCTTTTTTACCTGATCGGATTTTCCCTGTTCAGCAATGTGCTGATCCTGATCGGTACTTCTTATGGAGAACGTTTGTTGTACATTCCTTCTTTGGGTTTTGTGTTCGCTTTGTCGTGGGCTATTTGCAAATTATTCAAAATCAACGATTTAAATCAAATCTGGAATCCCAACGGCAAATCGACGCTCGTCTGGGGCGTAGCCGGGGCGCTGCTGGCCCTGTACAGCCTGAAAACGATTACGCGCAATACGGCATGGTACGACAGCGCCTCCCTGTACGGGGCGGATTTGCCCAACTCGCCCAATTGCGCCAAACTGAATTACCACAACGCCCTGGAAATCACCAAAAACGGCCTCGATGAAAAAACCGGCAACGTGACCGACAAAGAACAGGTGGAAAAAGGCGTGGCCGCCTACACCCGCACCATCGAACTGTACCCGGAATACCACGATGCCTACGGCAGCCGGGGTCTGGCGTATTTCCGGCTGGGTCAATACGAAAAAGCATTCCAGGATTACCAGGTCGCCATCAAACACCGCCCCAACGACGCCAAGGTGTTGTCGAACATGGGATTCATCTATTTTATGCGCAACGAACTGGATAAAGCGGAGGAAGTTTACCGCAAATCCATCCAGTTCGACCCGCGTTTCGTGGATGCGCGCCGCAACCTGGGCGCTGTGCTGGCCATGAAAAAGAACTTCCCCGCCGCCATCGAACAATGGAAGGAAGGCCTGAAATTCGAACCGAATAATGCGACGCTGCTGTTTTACATCGGCTCGGGGTACCGCGACATGGGGCAACCGGAAAAAGCCGTGGAGTGGCTCGAACGGGCGTATGCGATTGAACCGGGGCTGCGGAAATAGCTTTGAATTTATTACCCTGCAAAATCGAAGAACAAATGCC
>JAYSZC010000374.1:0-4449 GCA_043738235.1 Lewinellaceae bacterium
TGAGGGCGTAGCCCAGAATATAAAATTATTTAAGGCTACGCCCTCAGATGCTTCGCCTACGGCTCTGCATGACACATTTGTTTGGCATTACATGTAAAAAATCTATTTAAGGATCAATAAGTAGGTGTCCGAAATTAGTTAATACTAAATCTTCTGTAACTCATTCCTTTATGCCCATTTACTTAATTTTGATGGGTTAACCCTGGGGAAAGTACCATATTCGAGTGGCCATAAACTATAAACCCATAAACTATAAACCGTCCCTTACTTGCTGCACCCGTTCACTCCAAAACGCATCCATATCCGTGCGCGGCTGCCTGCACATCCAGACCGTTGTACCAAACTCACGGGCCAGCGGATTTTCAATCGCGCCGATTTTCTGAATGTCGGCAAAAAGCGCCTGCACATCTTCGCCCAATTCGTCATTGATATAAATCAGGGTATTGGTTCCGGCGGGCAAATGGCCGGGTACCCACAGGCGATACGAATCTGAAAAACTGACGGTGCGCGCGCGAATGTCAGGGCCGCACAGGTGGCTGACCGCCCCGGCTTGCCCGTAGTTTTCTCCATAAATCAGGCAGTTGTTGATCCCGGCAATCCGGATGGCGCTGTCCACAACGGCGGCCAGTTCTGTCCAACCGAGCATGTCCGAGTAATCCTGCGGAAGCGGGTGCAGCTCGCCGTCTTCCCAGCGCACGGCCACTACGCCTGCATTGGTGAGTTTCTGGAAATACGGAACCAGTTTGTCGGCAGGCCAGATCGGGATGCCCGTGGGAAACAGGGGTATGCCCGGCAATACCACTGCGGCAACGAGTACTGCGCGCGACCAGGTTTTTTGTAAAAAACGCTCCCAGTACACCGCTCCTGCCGCTATCAGCACCGGGTAAGTGCCCAGCGTGTAATAACTTTTACCGTTCAGGGCTAAAAAAATACCTAAAACGGCAAGGTAAAACCAGCCCAATAACCTGTAAGGACGCATCACCGGCGCGCGCAGCAGGAACAAGAGTCCCGCTATCCACAAAACCATGCCGCCGGGGCCTTGCATAAGCAACTGATCCACCAGAAAATTGACCGGCTCCACATGATCGAGCTGGTTGCGGGCCAGTTCTTCCATGTGCCGTATCACTGGGAAGTTGTATTGCCATTGCCAGATGAGGTTGGGCAGCAGTATCAACAGTGCCAATCCCGCCGCCAACCAGGGCGCCTTTGTGCGCAATACACTGCGCCGGGGCGTCAGCAGCAGCGCTACCAGCAAAGCCGCTACCCAGAATACAAGCGTGTATTTGTTCAAAAAACCGATCCCTACAAGCGCTCCGATCCACCACCACCAGCGCGGGTCGTCTGTTTGGAGCCATTTTAAAACAACAAAAGACAGCCCGGCCCAGCACAATACATCGAAAGGCACGGGTTGCAGCATCGAAAAAGTGCGCAGCCAGGCAATGGAAAACAACATGCCCGCGCCGCACAAAATCTGTGCAAAACGACCGCCACCCAGTTCGCGCACCATCAGACCTGTCAGCAACAACAGACCGCCGCCCGCAAGCGCGGAAGGCAGGCGCGTGGCCGGCACGGAATCGCCGAAAAAGGTCTGCGAAAACCAGCTGATGGCCCCGATCAGGGGCGGATTGGACCAAAAGCCCCAGTCGAGGTGACGGCCCAATTCGAGGTACAGGAATTCATCGCGGTGAAACCCCAACTGGTCGGAAGTAAGCAGGTGGAGGAGGATTTTGAGGAGGACAAAAACGAGGAGGATGTAGGTAGCGTCGGACAGGCGTTTCATATAAGTCGATTTGAAGGCTGCTGAGAAAAAGGGCAAAATTGCAAAAGGCAAAAAGCAATGTAAGGCAATGATCTACCTTGCTTTTTGCCCTTTGCAATTTTGCTCTTTTTTATTTAGTCGGGTAGGGGGCAAAGATGGATGTTTTACCGACGGGCCGTATAGTTTTTTTATATGTTTGGAGATCATTTCAACCACGACCACATTTATGAAAAGAATCGCCCCATTACTGTTTTTATGCTTTTGCAGCACCGATGTGTTATTTGCGCAGGTAGATACAATTCCGCCGGTGCTGCAGTGCCACAATTTAACCCTGTTTCACTCGTATGAATGCGAGCGTATATTATACGTCATCGACTTCATCGATACAGTGTATGACGACCAGACCGACCCCCACCTGATTGAACTGGGCATACGAAAAGTCTGTACGGGAGAAGGATTTCCTGTCGAACAAGAAATTTATATAGGTGTATATGAAATTGCACAAGTTGAAATATGGGCAAGAGATATGGCGGGAAATACTACCATACAAACAGTTCAGGCATATATGGTTTTGACTGGCATTGCTTGCGACCCATCATATTTTTTCAATGCAAAAATGCCAGGTATGACCGGCACTATATTGGAAGGTATACACCATGTTGATTTTCATGTTGAAGCATATCACTGTTTGTATGACTCGTTCGACAGGCATTTTAACAGCCTGCATTACGGCCATGCATCCAATTTGGGCCATGCTTATCCGGTTAGCCATGGAGGCCGGACAACTGCTTCCAAGGATGACAACCCGTTAAACGGCGTAACAGCCAATGACCTGGTACTGATTTCAAGACATATTTTAGGGTTGCAACCCTTTGACTCTCCATACAAAATCATAGCTGCGGATGCTAACCAAGATGGTAAAGTGACGGTGTTTGATATTGTTATTTTACGGAAACTTATCCTAGGTATCACGGATGAATTGCCAAACGGAAAGTCGTGGCGCTTCATACCAAAATCATATATATTTCCAAATCCTGCCGATCCGTTTTCTCCGGCATTCCCATTTGAAATCACCTGGCCGATTGAGCATTATACAAGCTTGTTTGAGTTCATCGGCGTCAAAATCGGCGACGTCAATTTTTCTGCCGATCCGAGTCAGTAAATCGTTGATTTACAACATCTTGCGCCGCTGCATAAACCAGTACAGCAGCCCCGTCACCACTGCCGTGAGCACCACGGTCGCATAAAAGGACAGGGGATGTTCCGGTATGCCATTCGGAATATTCATACCGAAAAAGGAAGAAATGAGCGTCGGCACCATGAGTACCACCGTGACGATGGTCAGGCGGTGGATCACCTGGTTCAGGTTGTTCGAGATAATGCTCGAATAGGCATCCATCGTTCCGTTGAGGATGTTGGTGTACACATTGGCCATGGAAAGCGCCTGTGAATTGTCGATGATTATATCCTCGAACAGGTCGGTCAGATCCTCGTCGCCATTGATATGCAGGAAATCTGTCCGCTTCATTTTCATTTTCAATAACTCATTGGCATTGAGTGAGTTGACGAAATACACCAGGCTTTTTTCGATCGCCAGCAACTGTTTCAGGTCGGTATTTCGGCTGCTGTTCATCAGTTCCTTTTCAATGCGGTTGCGGCGCAGGTTGAGCGTTTTCAGGCAGGACAAAAAGTGATACACATTTTGTTCGAGCACCTGTAACACGAAACGTTTTTCATCTGCCGGATTGAAGTTGCGGACATTGTTTTCCAAAAATTTATCCAGAATAGGTGTCTCGAACGCGGAAATGGTAATGACGTGTTCGATGGTCAGTATGATACCAATTGGGACGGTAATGAAATAGGCTTCATTTTCACCCTCCCCGTTGCGATTTTTGACCGGGGTATTGATCAGGATAAACCGGATATCCTCGTCGCGTTCGTAGCGGGCGCGTTCGTCGAGATCGAGAGAGTCTGTCAGGAAAACAGCATCAAATTCAAACCGGTGGGCGATATCCTCCAGTTCGTCAGGCGTAAAGGGCGGAGCGAGATGCACCCAACAGCCAGGCTCCAACTCGTTCAGTTCGACGAGTCGTCGTTTTTCGCGTGTATAATAACGGATCACTATCCATTGAGTGTAAAAGTGAATGAAAAAATCCCTTTTCCCTAAGGCGCTGCAAACTTACAGCGTCTGACGTATGCAAACAACAATCGCAGCAGAAAGATTGCCTATAAGTTAAATAACAGTTTTCGACATACATCCGACGAATTTGCTATTGAATCCGAGTAAAAACTGCAAAAATTTTCTAACCTTGTGTTGTTTTTTGTGCAATTTTGGTTTTCCACCAACCAGGTTGAGCGTGATTTCAGGTGGATTATTCAGGTTTTTCCCATGAATCTGAATAAAAACATACATGTGAAACTATAATTCTTTAATCAAGCCCGACTTCGTATGCGTAACTTTTTTACGTCTCTACCCCTTGGTATTGCCTTCGTATTGAGCTTTGCTCCCAACCGGTTACTTGCTCAGGATATCATATCAGAGGACGCAAATCCCGAAACCGTTTTACTCGACGGACGCTTGCAGCGACAGATCATACGCGTGATCACCGGGAATCAACAGGTGAAACGAGGGCAGACATATATCGGATGCCGGGTTTTTCGGTATCTTCAAAAGATAGGTTTCTCCCGGA
>JAYSZC010000375.1:0-4447 GCA_043738235.1 Lewinellaceae bacterium
GATTTTGCAGGGTAATAAAATTCGGGATGACTCATGTTTGCCTTTCTTTGCCCTTTGCCTTTTTACTTACCGCAGCACCCCGCTTTCCACATCCAGTACCACCGTAGCCGGACCCGCCGGCAAGGACAGCGACACTTTCCGGCCATTGCGCAGGGTAATCGTCTGCGCTCCGCCGTTTTTGAAATGAGTCGTCAGCATACCGTTTCCGCCATACACGATCGCCGGTGGATCGGCATAAAAATGCACGCCAGCCTGAGCGAAAACAAAACGCAGCGAACGGGCGTCCAGCAAAGGAACCGCTGAAAACCAGGCCCGATGATCCGGCAATTGTTTTGCTGCGAATGCGGGCAAACCGCTTTGCCGAAAGCGGCCCCAAACCCTTGCCTCCGCATCGTGCACCACAAAAAGCGGCGCTGCCCCACCCCACAGTTGTTCGGAAATATTCAAGCCCAGGGCCTTGTCCATATCCACGATGACCGGAGCGTTCACCTGTATTTTTTTCAGGGCAATACCCGTTACCGCGCCGGGAAAATCTTCGTCGAGGGTTTTTCCATCACTGTAACCCGGCGCGTACAGCCAAAGCAAATGCCGCCCGGCGCGCGCGACTTTTCCCCGGATGATTGTTCTGTCCCGCTCATCCAGCAAAAAAGTATTGGCAAAAACCACCACTTTGTACGGCGCCATATCCACCCGGTCGAGATCGTCGAGGTGTACCGGGTCGAACACCGCGCCGCTGTAAAACGCTGCAAGACTCATATAATCAATCAATTGCAGCGACACGGAATCCGGATCGGCGCTCAGGCTTTTGGTGTGGCAATTGACCTCGGTATCATACACCAGCAACACGTCGGCTTCACTTTTGTAAGGCTTGTGCAAGGTCTGGTCGGCCAGGGTTTTAACATCGCGGATCACCCGGTGGTAATCCGGGTGATCCCAGTAGCCCTGGTTGCCCCATTGCGGCGAACGTTCGGCCCGGGCGCTCAAGTCCATGCCGGCCACGCCGAAGTCGTACAGCCACAAACCTGCGCCTTTGGAATGCGAGAACATCAGGTTGCGGCGGAGTTGGGCGACGTTTTCTGCCACAGCTTCGGCGTACTGTGCGCGGTTGTCTTTGATGCCTTCGATATAGGCGAACGTGCGGCGCGGCTGCTCATCCATTTCGTCGAGCCAGAGTTTGCCGTGCACTCGCATGGACAGGAGCAGGCTGCGGGAGCGATAAGGCTCACCGGGCAATTCCGCTTCAGGCAGATAAGCCTGCGGCCCGGCGAGGTAATCGATATCGGGCGAGGCAAGCACTTTTTGCAGGGCCAGGTGCCCGCCCGCCGCCTGGCGGTTGAAACAGGAAAAAAAGTAGCCGTAAAATGCCCCGGTGATGATCGGGCGCGGCCAGTTTTGTTTGACGGTTCGGCAAAAAAACAAGATGTCATCCGCGACCATTTCGTGCTGGCATTGGTAGTAGTCGATCACCCTTTGTTCCCGCTGTGGGTCGCGGAAATTGCCGCCGCCCTGCACCCGCCGCACAGCAATGCCCGGCACATGTGCCGTTTCAAAAGTCGCAGCCGGGTCGTTCCAGTATTGTTGCAGGCTCTCCGCCGTGGTATATTTTGCCCGCAGCCAGTTCCGAAAATACCGGGCCATCGCTTCACCCTGGTCGGCTTCCCAGTTCAAAAAACCCCACTGGTGCCATTCGCCGTACACCCCGCAGGCGACCTGTATGCCTGCCAGTGCGCGGCCTTCGGGGGTTTTCGCAAAGTCCCGGCAAAAACGGGCCACTTGCTCCCCTGTTTCCACCCGCCATTTTTCGGAAGCCAGGCTCGTACGCTGCGGGTTGCGCGGGTCGGCTTCCACCAGGCGCGAAAGGCCGTCCCGGATGTCCGGCGAATAACCCGCGCTGTCGTACCGCACATTTTCTTCGGGATAACGCGCCGTCCACCAGCGCGGGGCATTCACGTGCAAACGAAAAAACACCGAAGCCTCGGGGCAAACGGCCTGAATGCCCGCTACCTGCCGGCGCGCATAGTCGAGCGAGAGCGTACCATCCTCCGCCCAGAGTTGTTCCAGGAAAACATCTACCTGGAACAGCCGGATGCCGTCGCTGCAAAATTGCCGGATGTTGTGCTGCGGCAATTCATCCCAACTGCGCCGCCCGCCCGGCACATCCGTCAGGGCATACAGGATCGGCGAAACGGGCTGCTCGTTGAGGAAGATCGTCGGCCGGTTTTGGTAGTCGGCGACTTTGGCGCGGACGCCGGAATGGGCATCCAAGCAGCCGGAATATAAGAGGGCGATCAGGGGAAGGAATAAGAGTGGGCGCATGGGTACATGTTGTTTACAGGCAGCGAGTTTTTATGCTTAGGACTTGCATTGGGCATGAATAAAAGTTGGGACAAGATAAAAAGTACGGTGGATGATTTGGGAAATTGAAATAAACCATTATTATTGCACACTCAAAAAAATACCGGATGAACCGAAATTTCCCCTCTCTTTTTTCAAAACGCCCGTTGCGTACATCCAGCCGGATTGGTTGGATGTACGCAACTGCTATATACACCAATGGTAGCCACGAGTTGCGTGAAGCCAACTTATTCGGCTGGTTTTACGCAACGGGCAGGTGCAGGAAGGATGGTGACAAATCGGGTTTTCACGCAATAGCGCCTATAGGGGGAATTGACGAACAACCAACGTTGGAAAGCAAGCATAAAAAATATAAATAATACACAACCCTGCCAAAAACATTAAGAAAGCAAAATGAAAGACCAGCCCGAAATCAAAAGTGCGTCCACTCAACTGCTGAAAACAGATGGGGGACAGACCAAATCGAATTCGATCGAGGTTCCTTCCATTTCGTTACCCAAAGGCGGCGGAGCATTAAAAGGCATTGACGAAAAATTTCAGGTCAATGCCGCAAATGGCACCTCTTCTTTCTCCATTCCACTGCCCTTATCACCCAATCGCAACGGCTTTACCCCACAGCTTTCACTATCCTACAATTCAGGTGTAGGCAACGGATTGTTTGGCATTGGTTGGGACCTGGACTTACCAGCCATCCAACGGCGAACCGATAAAAAATTACCGCGCTATTTCGACACTAACGATTTGGAGACGGTAGAAAAAGAAGACAGTTTTATGTTTTCGGGCGTCGAGGAGTTAGCCGCGTATATGGATTGGAAATCGGGGAAATGGGAAATACGGCAGGAAAAGGTTGGAGATTTCACGATTCGTCAGTACCGCCCGCGCCTCGAAGGCGGCTTTGCCCGCATCGAGCGCATTCATCATCCCGACCAGGGCTATTACTGGCGGGTGACGAGCCGGGACAACGTCACCACTTTTTTTGGGTACAACCGGGAATGCCGGATTGCCGATCCAAAAGACCCGGAAAAAGTTTTTACCTGGCTGCCCGAATTCAGTTTTGACGACAAAGGCAGTTGGATAGCGTACGCCTACCAGGCGGAAGATCTGGAAAACGTTAAAAATGAGGTTTGCGAAAAAAATCGCTTTAATCGCATTGCTCCATTTTCCAATCAACACCTCAAAAGCGTAAAATATGGAAATTCGGAGGCATGCTACATCGATGAAACCAGGCCTTACGATCTGCAACAGCCAAAAAATGAAAACTGCCATTTTGAAGTAGTGTTCGACTATGGCGAGCATGATACCCTGTCTCCACAGCCGCTGGAAGATGATGTCAAATGGCCGTCCCGCTCCGACGCCTTTTCTTCTTACCGTTCCGGCTTCGAAATGCGTACCTACCGCTTGTGCCGGCGGGTCTTGATGTTTCATACTTTTCCCGAATTGAATGGCGAGGCCGCGACGTTAGTTCGCTCCCTGGATTTTGAATACCTGCCGGCCGATCAACGCCAGGAAATAAGCGATCGCCCGACCGAATGTACCTACCTGGTTGGGATGCTTCAAAAAGGTTATGTCCGCAAACCGGACGGCACGTATTCGGTGAAGGCGCTGCCGAAAATGACTTTTGATTATCAATGGCTCCATTGGAATACCGAAGTCAGGAAGGTAAGCGCCGAAAATCTGGTGCACGCACCCACCGGGCTTTCTGGCAATTACCAATGGGTGGATTTATACAACGAGGGCATCAACGGCATTTTGACTGAACAAGCCAATGCCTGGTTTTATAAATCCAACCTGGGCGCCGATGTGAACGGCGATGTGCAGTTTACGCCGGCCCAATTAGTTATGCCGAAGCCATCTTTTTTGGGGATGACCAATGGTGTATTACAATTGCAAGACCTGGAGGCGGATGGTTTGAAACAAGTGGTCGTTACCGCCCCCGGGCTTCAGGGGTATTTTGAATTGAGTGACGCAACTGCTCCCGGGGAACAAGGAAGCTGGCAGCCCTTTAAGGCTTTTTTAAAAACGTTGAACCTGGACCTGCGCGATCCGAACGTGCGCATGCTGGACGTCAATGGGGATGGGAAGCCGGAAGTGG
>JAYSZC010000376.1:0-12063 GCA_043738235.1 Lewinellaceae bacterium
GCAGCCCTGACCGGTTTGTGGCTTTGGCTTTCAAAAGCGCCGTCCGTCGACATCCATGTCGAAATCATATCCCAGGGACTGGAACTGACCAGTGGCGAAGACGGTTCCTTTTTCGATGGACAAGCCCTACGGGAGGCGCAATTGCAAAATTACGGGCAACTAACCATTCCGGCAGATACGATCGACATCGACTGGGATCTCGACGAACGCTGGGATACCCGGCTGCCGGTGCAAACGAGTCTGGTGCTACAACCTGAAATGGATGGCTCTACTTTGTTGAAAAACGTTCGCCTGGCCTCCCTCAATTTTGTGAAAGGTACCTTTATCGGGCTTGAAACAACAGGCTCCGGCGGCTGCAACCTTAACCTGGCCCGCGCTGCTTCAGCCGACGTCAATTTTTACCTCTCCGATACCCTGGTTTTTCAAAGCTCCTCGAATACGATTTCCGGTTGGGACGCGCCGCAATACGAAGGCGAACCTTTTCGCGGTCAAATCGTGTATGCCGCTACACCACCTAACCTGAACGCACAGGCAGCCGGACAGTTTCAATTGCTGCTGAACCTGGCAGGATCGGTTTCCATCACCGAGGATTTGCTGCGCGTGGATACAGTACGTTGGGAAACGACGGAACGTACGCCGCAGGGGCCTAAACAAAAGAGTACGATCACCGGTGGCCGGCTCGACATCTTAAGTACTAACGATTCCATACCACTGCTGCTGGGATCGTCGCTCCGGCTGCGCCCTGCCGGTCGTTTTTACCTGAAACAACTTTCCAGAGAACCCGCAGGGCTTCGTTCCGTTTTTACGGGCAAAGTAGAAGCCCTGAACTTCGGTCTCACACCTGAACAATTGATTTCCTGTATGCCTACCCGACTGGAAAAAGCCTGGGCGACCCAAAAATCGGTATTGCTGTTGCTACCTGCACTGCTCATTGCCTTCAGCCTCTGGCTCTTTTATCTGAAACGTAAAAGTATCCTTGCTTATGAAAACTAGGCTTCTGATCCTGCATGTATTGCTGGCCCTGACAGCACAGGCGCAGCAACCCACAGAAAAACTCAAACCCTATGTCACGCTGATCGAATCCTTCGATCAGAGCCAGGAAAAAATAGACGCCGGTTCGGGTATTCTGCTGGGCTACCAGGGTAAAACCTTGTACGTCCTCACTGCCCTGCATGTCGTTTACGATGAAGACACGGACGAAAATGCCCGCCTGGTCGAAGTCGGGTTTTATCCTGGAAAAGGTATTCCGAAAACGCCCGCAAAAATTTTGTTTACCGACCCCGTGCTGGATCTTGCCCTACTCCGGGTAGAGTTAAGCATCGACGTTCCAGTTTTCAAAGACGTACTTTGCCTGGGAGAAGGTGCTTATCTCGACCCGCGCGAACCCGTTATCATCATCGGCAATACGTTTCAAAAACCCTGGGCCGTTACGGAACGCAATGAAATCCGGGAACGTGCTCTCGTAGACGTAGACGGCAATCCAATGGGCTTGTTCAGCATCACGGCCAACGATGTGTTCCCGGGCAATTCCGGGGGGCCGGTTTTAGACAGTGATTACCGTCTGGTCGGCATGGTCACTCAAATTGGCGGCGGCTTGGAAGCACATGCGATCAAGATTCAGGCTTTGCGCAATAAACTAAAGGAGTGGGGTAATTTCCCCGAATCTTTTTTGCAGGTATGCACCGATCCCGAGCACATGCGCTTTATCCCCGGCGGCACTTACCAGCAAGGATCCGGCTCGCCTTCCGCAAATGCGGATGAACGACCCCTGCGCCAGATCAGGGTCAGGGATTTCTGGATAGACCGCTACGAAGTCACCAACGAGGAATTCTGCCAGTTTTTGAACGAAATAACGAATATTAAACAAAAAGGGTACCGCTGGTGGTATGATTCGGATTTTACGAAAATCAAGCGCCGGAAAGGAATCTACCACCCGGAGCCTGGTTTTGAAAATCACCCGGTAGTCAGCGTAACCTGGTACGGCGCCCGGGATTTTGCTAAATGGGCGAACAAACGCCTTCCCACCGAAGCTGAATGGGAATTTGCCGCCCGGGGTGGCAACCTGTCGAAAGGGTACTTGTATGCCGGCAGCAATCAACCGGCGGAAGTCGCCTCTTTCCAACAAAAAAAACAGATCTACCCGGATGCTGTGGGTAAGTTGCAACCCAACGAACTGGGCCTTTACGACCTGAGCGGCAATGTATTGGAATGGTGCGCCGACAGTTACGGCAGGTACCAGCAAGGCCCGTTGACTAATCCGCAGGGCGTTCCCGATGAAAAATACAAGGTTATGCGCGGCGGCTCGTGGCTGCACGGAGCGGCCGACATTCGCTGTACCCGGCGGTTTAAAAGCAAACCCAAGGATACGGGGAACAACGTAGGGTTTCGCTGCGTGCGGGATGCTGTGAAAGGGTGAATTAAATTGTGCTTACCTTTCCCCATCCTTTAAGCAATTGTCCATGCACATTGTAACCTTATTTGAAAACAGCGACCGCGACCTGCAAAAGGCCCTCGACAGGTATGTGCAGCAACTCTCGAAAAACGACAGTGTCAGCACCTGGAATGCCGGGCAGGTGTTGCCGGGTGAAGAGGCGACGGCGGTATGGTATGGGCAATTAGAAAAAGCGGATATGGTTTTGCTTTTAATCAGCCAGGATTTTCTAGCTGACCAGTCATGTTACGATCACGCATTGCAAGCCCTGGAGATGTGCCGGCAAAACCGGGCGAAAAAAATAGCGGCTGTTTTGCTTCGCCCCAGCAGTATAGCGGATACGCCCTTCAAGGATTTGGTGCAGTTGCCGCAGCCGGATGTCTGCATTACGCAGTATAAAGACCCCGAGCAAGGCTTTTGGGATACTTATCAGGGGATCAAAAAAATCATAAATCCCGACTATCACTACAAAAAAAGGCCCAAAATAGTGGCTTTGCAGGCGACCATATTGGGTGCTGCGGTATTGCTGTTGTGGTGCCTGTTTGTGCTGTTATTGCCCGTTATTTATCCGCAGGAAGGTATTCGGATGGTGCCTGAACCTTTTTTTAAACAGGCTGACAGCTCCATGTATTACAAGATATACAAGCTGGATCAGGCTGCCCAGGACAGCGTGGTGTTGTTTTTTTTGATCGAACCTGCCGACACGAACAAATACGGTCAGTTACAATATTCATCAGCCATCCGAAAAAAAGAGGATGCTAACTGGGTCAAGAATCAAATGCAAACCATAGATCCGGATGACGGTCAAACCAATGAAAATGGCGACTATTTCAGCCAATGTGTAAGGGCTAATTTTAATAAAAACGATGAGGGTGAATACCACTTCAACGTGCAATTCAGCAAGCCGCTCGACAAAAGTCGTATGGCTGATTTTGATAAGAAATTACAATGCGGGCATACGCCGTGTTATTGCTCTGAATCCAATTGTGAAAACGTCGGCTACTTTTCGACTTTCCATTACTTTTACTTCCGGGAAACCCGTTTTTACACCACTATTTTTGTTTTTATCCTGACGACACTTCTGCTGACGACTATTTTTTCCATAAAAAAAGCCTCTTCTCATGCCAAACGTAACAGTTAAAATTATCCCCGCTATTAATGTCCAGGAAATTGAAAAACGGATAATGCTTATCAAAGACGCTAAAGTTATTGCTTTTCAAAATGGCGACTCCATCCTTACGGGTAATACGAATGTAAACGGGTTTTTTACATTCTCCTTAAACCCGGGCATTTACCGCATCAAAGTAGAGTCGGCTGCATTCCTCCCGCCAGACTCCCGAAGAGTGGAGGTCAAAGCATCCGCTAAAAATGTGGAAGTACGGCCTTTCCGGGTTTTAGACGATGGAGACGACTGTGCTTACATTGTGAGGCGGATGAAAATGCTGGTGAAAAAAGGCGAAGTCGATAAAGCCCGGCAACTGATGGAAATGATCGCGGAAACATACAGTCAATACCAGGATATTCCGCAGTTGAAAGACATTGTGGCAATTGTTAAGGGTTTGCCTCCTAAGAAGTAGTGATCCGTTATTGGTTATCAGTGCTGATAATCAAGCATTTGCAAAGAATTTAATCTAAACTATTTTGTCTGATATGTTTATTGTAAAATAACGCAAAGAAAATAGCTGGTATTGGAAAATTCCACTATTTTTGGGAGCCATTAGTATTTCAGGCTCCTTATTCCCGCCTTGTATAGTTGGTCACAAATGCTACTGCTTTTCACGCTCATACGCTTCTGTTGAGAATTTTATCGGGGTACAGCACATCCGCAGTTGTTGCCCTTTCTTGCTATTCCCGCCTTGAAAGAATTTAGTCAGTTTGCTACACAGGCTGATGGAATGATCATTTCTGTAACGTCGCGCTTTACCGCTCTACTAACGCATACGTTATGAAGAGTTCCTTCGGTGTACAATGTGGTAAACAAATACACATTTTTTCACAAACCTTTTTCAGAAATGAGAACTTTTAAAACCAATTTCAGCTGTATCGCCTTCCTGGCATGCAGCCTCGGACTTGCTGCCCAGGCCACTCCGCCACCCCCCAAACCACACTATATTGTAGACTACATGAAAACGACTCCGGGCCATGCAGGCGATTATGTCAACCTCGAAAAGGGAGTCTGGAAAGACATTCACAAAGCGCGTATCAAAAAAGGCGTTATCACAGGCTGGTTTTTCCTTGAAGTACTGTTCCCTTCCGGCGCAGAAACGGAATACAACTACGTTACGATTACGAGTGTAGAAGGCTGGGACGGCATCGAAAAGGTGACTACCGGTTGGAATGACGTTTTTAATTCCCTGACGAAAGAGCAGACCAAAAGTGTGGACTCGACCGAAATGTTCCGCACCCTCGTGCGCACTGAAGTATGGACTGCTGAAGACGCCATTTTTAAGAACCCTCCAGGTTCTACGCCTCCCAAATACTGGTTAGCCAACTCTATGAAGGTGAAGGAAGGTAAATGGGACGCATACATGAAAATGGAACAAACCATTGCCAAACCGGTACATCAGGAACAAATCAAAAACGGCCACCGCTCCGGCTGGGGCGTTTACAGCCTGATACTCCCCTGGGGCGCCGAATCGAAATATGATGTCGTCGCCATGGATTACTACGAAAACTGGAGCGACGTCTATGCCGATGACATGGGCGCTATTTGGAAAAAAGTACACCCGACGAAAACAAATGCCATGATTGAAAAATCCATCAACGATACGCGCACCCTGGGCAAAGGGGAGGTGCGGGTGCTAATTGATTACACGCAGTAGGTTTTTTACGAAGAAGGATTTTATTGGATGGTGTCTCATAAGGATCAACATCAGAAATCGCACAAATTTTTATTTCGTTTACGCTACCAGAAACCTATAAGATTTTTAAAACCTTATAGATTTAGTACTTGATGAAAATAAAAATCGGATATTTTTTCTTATTGACAATTATGAGACACCCTCTCTATCCTTTGTTTACCCGGCTGTTTGGGCTGATTTTTCTTTTGTTCATACCAGGGCTTGCGCCCGTGTATGCCCAGCAGGTACCTTTCCAAACATCCGGGCAAATTTCCACCCGCCTTTTTAATGCCCGCGACGGCCTGCCCGACAACAAAGTCGCCTGTTTGCTGGAAACCCGAAAAAATCCATTTCGCTGGGCGATCACGAAAAATGAATTATGCCGTTTTGACGGCTACCGGTTCAACACTGTTTGGGAAAAAATGCCCGATATAAGCGGCATCGCCGAAAATTCCCGGGGTGAATTGTTGATCTCCCATTTACCCGGACAGCAAAAAATTTCTTGTTTTGAACCGGCTTCCGGGCGAAAAGAAACCCGGGAATCCCATGAAATTCCGGGTTTGAAGGGCCAGTTAGTCAATATGTGGTCGCAGGACACGATGATCTTTCTGGTCACCGAAGTGCTACCTGAAAAACAGTTCGACGTGTACCGGCTTTATCCGGGTTTTGCCTTGCAGTTGTTGCACAGCATCCGTTTGAGTGCAGTCCGTCCAGCCGGCTTTTTATTTCTCCGTTCGCCCAATTATTTTCGATGGGATGACAGCAACAAGGCGCTTTGGTACGGTGGTTATATCATCCATCAGCCGAATCAGATGTTTCGTTTTGACGCGAAAACGGGTAAGACTGATGTCTTTCCAATCCCTCATAAAACAAGTGATTTCGGCGCAGATCCGGTTTATTTGTACAGGTCGCCCGATGGTCGCTTAATGGCCTATTCCAACCAGTTGAATGAAGTATTTCAATGGAATAACTCCGCTCAAAAATTTGAAGTGTACAGCCGTATGCCCGGTGTAAAGACAGGTTTACTCTATAAGGGAACAGATCGAAAAGGCGCGATTCTATTTAAAAGAAACACGGGTAATTTTGATGATTTATATCTGTTGAATCCGGATGGTTCCTGGCAAGATTTGCGGGGCATTTTACTCAGACGGAATAATACGGCCTGCTCCGGACAGGATTTTTCACAACAAATCTATTTTTGTACGATAGAAGGCGTCTTGCGGGTCAATTTCGAAAAACCGCTCTTTCAAAATTTTATCCCGCCTCCGCAGCTTGTCCATGGCTTTTCGAATCACGCTTTTCGGGGCATTACAGCCGACCTTCAAGGCAATATCTGGATGATGGCTGAAATGATGGGATTGTTTTGCGCGGGGCCTCGCAGCGGTGGAAAACTTGAAAAAATCTCTGTAAAAGACAGGTCTTCAAGCCTCGAATTGTTGGCCAATAACGCGCTGAACCTCCAAACGGACAGCAAGGGCTATATCTGGTCGGCACGAGACATTGGTGGCGTCTCCCACAATTTGTTGCGCATCGATCCTGCTACCGGTATGGCCGATACTTTTCTGATGGAAGGTCGGCAGATCAGTACGTTTACCCTGCTGAAAAACGGCGCTTTGCTGGTCGCTGCCTTCGATAATAAAGCCGCTTCGTTACTGCTATTTCAACCCGAAATGAAGCAAATCACAGGGCGGTTCAGTATCGGAAAATCCCAGACTTCCAAATCCTCACCTTTATTTCTGTTGGAAAATTCTTCGGGTAAAGTGTGGGTAGGCAGCAAGGATGGGCTGCAATTGTTCGACCCGAATCAAAACGATCACTGGCCCGATTTTCCAGGCAACAGCGAAGCAGCGCGTGCGTTTCCAGTCTCCGTGATGATGACTGATGCGGACTCTGTGCTGTGGTGCGGTACGCTCGGCGGCGGATTGCGGAAATTGAACCTGAAAACAGGCGCCTGGGAAATTTTTACGATGGCAAACGGCCTGCCGGCCAATAAAATCGCCGGAATCCTGCCCGACGAAAACCGGAATTTGTGGATTTCTACTTACGACGGGCTGAGTTTTTTCCAGCCGGACAATCGGCTTTTTACCAATTTTTTTACCAACAACGGACTGACGCACAACGAATTCAATCGTTTTTCATTTTTCCGGCATCCAGACGGGCGTATGTTTTTCGGCGGGCTGAACGGGGTGAATGCTTTCAAACCCGCTGAACTACTGGCCTCGTTTTCACAAGGCAACGATTCTTTGCTGATTTCGCAGGTGTCGTGGTTTGCACCCAACGGCAAAACCAAAATTGAGCAGTTTTTTGATCTCCAAAGCCTCCCGAAGATCACCTTGCCGGCGGATAACCGCTATTGCAGCATCCGGTTGGCATTGGCCAATTACCTGCAACCGGAGAACAACCGTTTTGCCTGGAAACTTGAAGGCTATGACGCCGACTGGCATCTCAACGGTACGAACAACGACATTACGTTCCATTACCTGCCTGCCGGAAATTACCGTTTGCGGATAAAAGCGGCCAACCCGACAGGCATCTGGAATAAAACGGAACACGTCCTCGAACTCGAAGTGCGTGAATTCTGGTATAAAACATGGTGGGCGTTTGGGCTGTTTGCCGCAGTCGTATCGGGCTTGTTTTACCTGTATTACAGGTATCAGGTGACACAACAACTGGAGCACGCCGAAACCCTGCGGATTAAAGAACTTGATGTCCTGAAAACCCGCCTGTACACCAATATTACCCACGAATTCCGAACGCCACTGACTGTCATTCTGGGTATGGCAGATGAAATAGAAGCCCTGGAAAAAGACGGAGAAAAAAATACTAAACCTTTAATTATCAATGCAGTAGGTCTTATTCATCGCAATGGAAAAAACCTGCTTCGCCTCATCAACCAACTGCTCGACCTTGCTAAACTCGACTCCGGTACAATGAAAACCCGGCTGATGCAGGCAGATGTCATCGGCTACCTGCAATACCTCACGGAGTCTTTTTATTCCTTGGCGCAGGAGAAAAAAATACGGCTCACCTTTTATCCGGAAATCCCTGAACTACTGATGGATTTTGACGAGGAGAAAATGCAGGCGATCACTTATAACCTTTTGTCTAACGCGCTCAAATTCACAAAAGAGGGTGGAAAAGTGGTGCTGCATGCCACTCAATTGCTGCAAAACAGCGCACCGTTTCTGCAACTCAAAGTGCAGGATACCGGCGTAGGCATCGAAGAAAAAGAATTGCTGCATATTTTCGACCGCTTTTATCAGGCCGACAATTCCAGCACCCGCAAGGGCGAAGGTACCGGCATCGGACTCACACTCACCAAAGAATTAGTCGAACTGATGGGCGGCAGCATCGCTGTGGAAAGCATTGTAGGGAAAGGAACGGTGTTTAACATTCTTTTGCCGGTCAGGCACGAACAGGGTACGCACAAACAAGTGCCGACGTCGCCCATATCCCGCAACATCGCTCCTGCTGCGGATACCAAAGTCGCCACCACCGATATCCCGATAACAGAAACAGGGATAACAGAAAAACCGCTGTTGTTGATCATCGAGGACAATGCTGATGTGGTTACCTACATCGAGGGTTTATTAAAAAAAGACTATCATATCGAAACGGCTTCCAACGGGCGAACCGGCATCGAAAAGGCATTTGAACTGGTACCGGACATCGTCATCAGCGACGTGATGATGCCCGAAAAAGACGGCTATGAAGTGTGTGAAACCTTGAAAAAGGACGAGCGCACGAGCCATATCCCCCTGATTTTGCTGACAGCCAAAGCTACGCAGGAGGACAAGATCGCAGGCCTCCGGGTTGGAGCGGACGCTTATTTGCATAAACCTTTCAACAAGGCGGAACTGTTTGTGCGTTTGGAAAAATTGGTCGAATTGCGGCGGCGCTTGCAGCAGCGGTATGCCGGAAACGCAAGTTTTGACAACTTTTTGAAAGTTGTCAAAACGGAGCAGCCACCCACACTCGACGACGTTTTTCTCCAAAAAATACGACAAGCCATTGAAACAAACATGGGTGAACCCGAACTTGGCATTCTGCATCTCTGCAAGGCGGTGCACCTCAGTTACACACAGGTTTTCAGAAAAATGAAAGCCCTGACGGGTGAAAACCCCACATTTTTTATTCGAAAAATGCGCCTCCAACGCGCGCGGCAATTGCTGCAAACCACCGAAATGAACGTTTCGGAAATCGCTTACGAAGTGGGTTTCTCCGACCCGGGGTATTTTTCGCGCGTGTTCCACGAGGAATTCGGCGCTGCCCCCAGCGCAATGCGCAAGTAATTGTTTATCAGAGGTTTAATGCATTTTTATAGAACCCCCGCACAAGCGGGGTACTACTATTTGTATGCCTCATGCAAGCCCAGTCCATGTTTTTGCAAGATGCGTGAAAGGTTTGAAGCCTGTGTGGCCTGCACATTTGTTCCGTCATTCCCCCGCTTTCATGTTTCATTTTATCGGTACAACATCGCCCACATCATCATGTGGTCACGGCCCTTTGTCATGGCCCTGATCTTTGTTCCGAAAAACAGCCCGACGCGGTTGTTTCCCTTTTCACTTTTTAACATGAATACCTATGAAAAACATCATTCTCGATTTTTTGCCTGCATCTGCTTCCTCTACATACCTCTTGTTTGGGTTGTTGGGACTACTGTTTTTGGGATTGGCGCTGTCTGCGCTTTCCGGGGCCCAAAAAAACAAGATCATTTAAATCAATTCTGCTGCTTTGCCTGCTTACCAGCATCCAAAGTATGCAAGCATAAAATCAAGCCATCTTCCAAACTATTCAATTCATAAATAAATCATTCAAAATGAGAAACATTCAAAGCAAGGTGTTCGCCACCTTTCTGATGGTACTTTTCTGTACAACAAGCCTTTTGGCCCAAACCAAAATGACCGCCGATGAAACGGCTATCAAAAAAGTCATCCAGGACGAAACCCACTGGTTCAACCAGCGCAACTACGACAAATGGGCGGAGTGTATCTCCCGTGATGAGATGGCTTTTTTTAGTTGGACAACGCCATTCAAGAGCGAAAATGCCGTCAATGTGCTGAAAGGCTGGACGAACATTTCAAGGGAATACAAAAAAATGATGGCATCCATGCCGGTGAGGCCGACTGACCAGCCTACTGCGAACTTTAAGTTCAAAATCGCCGGCGACATGGCTTATGTCACCTTTGATGAATACGGTAGCACGGACAATTCGGTCCGGGTGATGGAAAAAGTGAACGGGCAGTGGAAAATCCTGCGCATGGAGTCGCTGGATGTGGAGGATTTTTTAAAGTACAAACAATTGTATGCCCTGCAACGCTATGCCGGTGATTATCAATGGGACCTGGCGAACACACAAATAAAAGTCGGCTCCCCAAAGGATAAAATGAGTTCAGGCGATGTGAAAATCGAAGAAATGACGTACGGAATCCGGGTGAACGGTGTCATGCACATGACCAGACCGGATGGCAGTTATTTCAAGATGTCGTTCGAAGACTTTTATGCCTACGACATGTCTTCCGGAAAGGTAAGCGCCTTCTCAACAAACAACGATATGGAATCGTGGGCCGGTTTTGGTTGGATAGACGATACCGGCGATTTGATGGTTGAATTTAAACAACCGGAAAGCAAAGGTAAAGGAATCAGTAAATTCCACCGCAACGCCGACGGCTCTGTAGTCATGTACTGGACGATATATGATGAAACAGGGAAAATCACCTGGGACAATGTGATTCCGTTAAAAATCAAGGGTTCACAAACGCAGCCATAGTCTTATCATAAACGGTGGCACCATCTCAAACCTTCCAACAAAAACAAACCATTTTCACTATCAAAATCATACTAAGATGAAACCAATCATTTTTTCTGTCCTCCTGGCTATCCTTCTTTGCCAGGCCGGAACCACCTCAGCCCAAACCACCGAACCCACGCGTTACACTGTATTTGGGTACCACAAACTGCAACCAGGTATGCGCGATGATTTTTTGAAACTCACAAAAGCCTGGAAAAAAATTGTGGCTTCCAAAAAAAAGAACGGTATGCAGGATGACTGGTCTGTTTCCGTGATCGTGTCGCCCGCCGGTGCAAGCGCCGAATATGACTATGTGACCCGACATGTATTTGTGGGGAATGAACAACTCGCCGCACACCTCGAAAAACCGTTCCTGCCGGAAAACTGGCAGTCCCTGTTAACCCTCGATGAAATCAAACTGGTACTTCGGGCCAACGAAATCAGGACGTATGTAAAAGGGGAAGTCTGGTCAATTATTGATCAAACGACGGCTGACGACATTGGTAAATCCACGATTGCCGTTTTTAACTACTTTAAACAACCGGAAGGCAAAACGCAAGCGGATCACATCAAAATGGAAACGGACATCTGGAAGCCCGTCCACGCAGCGCGGGTAAAAGACGGTGTCATGAAAGGCTGGATACTGCTGAATTTGAACATGCCGTTCGGGTCATCACAGCCCTTCGATATGGCTACCATCGACGTATATACCGACATGAAGCAGATGCTGGCGCCCTGGTTTGATGCGTATTTCAAAAAAGTGCACCCGGGAAAAGATGTGAACGATCTGGTTAAACAGACCAATGCCGCCACGGACCTCGTAAAAGGGGAAATCCGAATGATTATTGACCGGCTGAGCTGGCAGTAAGGACACATTCGATTTATGGGTTGTCTCAAAAGGTTGATGAAGGTTTATAAGGGTTGATGAAGGTTTATGAGGTTTATATACATCCGCTCGAAAATGAGGCGAGGCGATTTTACTTTTTTCGAGCGGATGTATA
>JAYSZC010000377.1:0-4439 GCA_043738235.1 Lewinellaceae bacterium
TTTGATCGCGCATAACAAATGAAATGAAATCAGGTACGGGTAAAAACAATGCTCCTGCGAAGAAAGCAAGCAGCGTTGCCAAGGTAGCGAATAAATCACCCAAAAGCTTTCCCATCGTTGCCATCGGCGCATCGGCGGGAGGGCTGGAAGCGATTACACAACTGTTGCAGCATTTGCCTGCCGACACGGGTATGGCTTTTGTTTACGTGCAGCACCTGAGTCCCGACCACAAAAGTATCCTGACCGCCCTTTTGGCAAAAGCCACTTTGATGAAAGTGCAGGAAGTGCAAAACGGGATGCAGATGGTGCCTAATAACCTCTATATCATCCCGCCCGACAAAGAAATGTCGGTAGAAGACGGGCATATCAACCTGACGCCCCGCCCCAAAGAGCGGGTGATCAGTTTACCTATTAATGCTTTTTTCTGTTCCTTGGCCGAAAACCACAAGGGCGGCGCTATCGGGATTGTGTTGAGCGGCAGCGCACACGACGGCACCATCGGCATAAGGGCCATCAAGGAGGCCGGTGGATTGACTTTTGCGCAGGATGATTCGGCTAAATTCAACAGTATGCCAAAGTCGGCAATTGCCGAAGGCGTGGTCGACTTTATCCTGTCGCCGAAAGAAATCGCTTTGGAACTGGCGCGGCTCAGCAAACACCCTTTTGTAAAACACAAGGGGATAAAAAGGACCCAGGAAGATTTAATAGACAACAACGATCCCGATTTAAAAATCATTCTCAACCATTTGCGAAAAACCACTGGGGTCGATTTCAGCGCATATAAAATGAACACCATCAAACGGCGCATCATTCGCAGGATGCTGTTGCACCGGATAAAAACGCTTGGGGAATACGCCGCATTATTAAGCGAAAAAAGCGCTGAAATAGATATTCTTTACCAGGATTTGCTCATCAATGTCACCAGTTTTTTCAGGGATACCGATACGCACCGCTATTTAAAAACCACCCTGCTGCCCCGGCTCCTCAAAAGTAAAAAGGCGGACGAATTCCTGCGTATCTGGGTACCGGCCTGCGCCACCGGCGAGGAAGCCTATTCCATCGCTATGATGCTGCTCGAAATTCAGGGCAACAAATCCGAGAACCCACGGGTGCAGATTTTTGCGACCGACCTCAGTGTAAAGGCCATCACGAAAGCCCGCATCGGCGAATATTCAAAACGAGAACTCGAAACGGTTTCTCCGACGCGCCTGCAACGTTTTTATACCAAATCCGGCAACAATTACCGCATTGCAAAAGCCGTGCGCGATATGTGCGTATTTGCGCCGCATAATATTTTAAACGATCCGCCTTTTTCGCGCCTCGATTTTATCAGTTGCTGCAACTTTCTTATCTATCTCGATACGGCAGCGCAAAAAAAAGTCATTGCCACTTTTCATTTTGCTTTGAATGAAAACGGGTATCTGATGCTCGGAAAATCGGAAAACATCGGTTCTTCCCCGCAACTTTTTACCGGCCTGAATAAGAAGTTTAAAATATTCATACGCAAAAAAAATTCGGGCGCCAGTTCCTTGTCTGCGATCACACGCCGCTTTGCTCGTCCGGTAGTAGCCGATGATCATCAGCCTCTTGACACAACGGACAATCACATACCCTTACAAAAAACATCATCCGTTACCACCGCCGGCCTCAGCAATGCCATTGATTCGGTACTTATTGCGGAATTCATGCCGGCCAGCGTGGTGATCAACCAGGAAATGGAAATCCTGCAGTTCAGGGGTTCCACCGATTTGTACCTCACGCATCCGCCCGGAACGGCCACTTTGAATATTTTGAAAATGGCCAGACCGGAAATTGCCTTCGAACTGCGCAATGCCATTGCCAAATCCATAAAATCAAAAACCCGGGTGAGTAAAAGTGGCATTGAAATGAAAATAAATGCCCAAAAAACCAGGATCATCCGCCTGGAGAGCGTGCCGCTAAAAATAGAATGGGACGAACCGCTGCTGCTCATTCTTTTTATCGAGCAGGGACAATCGGAGAACTGGCAGGACAAAATCAGCAGTGGACAAAGCAATACGGCAGCACAGGATCGCAGGATCAAAAAATTAGAAGAAGAACTGCTGGCTGCCCGGGCCGATATGCTCACTTTTGTGCACGAACAGGAAGCGGTTACCGAGGAATTGCAGAGCGCCAATGAAGAAGTGGTGAGTTCCAATGAAGAACTGCAATCGGTGAATGAAGAACTGGAAACATCCAAGGAAGAGATTGAATCCACCAACGAAGAACTGACCACCACCAATCAGGAACTGCAAACACGCAACGAACTGCTGCACGAATCTTACGAGTATGCCGAAGCGATCATTGCAACCATCAATGAACCGATTCTGATTCTCGACCACAAACTTTGTATTAAATCCGCCAACCGCTCTTTTTATAAAAAATTCAAGGTAACGGAGAAAGAAACGGAAGGAGCGCGTTTGTATGATTTGGGAAACGGACAATGGGACATTCCCAGGCTCCGGGAACTACTGGAAGACATCATTCCCAAAAATGCCTACTTCGAGGATTTTGAACTGTCGCACAAATTTCCGGTCATCGGAGAAAAAATAATGCTGCTCAATGCCAGTCGTATTATCCAGAAAACGCACCAGGAACAGTTAATTCTGCTCGCTATCAATGACATTACCGAATCGTCGCTGCTGCAACGCAAGGAAAAAGAACGGCTGGAAAAGGAGGTGAATAAAAGCCAGAAAGACAACCTGAAATTGGAAAATGCCGTGCTGGAAAGAACGGCAGCCCTGGAACGGGCCAACGAAGTGCTCGCAGAAAAAAATGTGGAACTGGAAAGGATGAACAAGGAACTGGAATCATTCGCCTACGTTTCCAGCCACGATTTGCAGGAGCCACTGCGCAAAATACAAACCTTTGCCGGCCGTATTCTCGAAAAAGAAGACCAGAATTTAACAGACAGCGGCAAAGCCTATTTCGTCAGAATGCAGGCCGCCGCTAAACGAATGCAAACCCTGATCGAAGATTTACTGGCTTACTCCCGCGCCAGCACTGCCGACCGCAGGTTTGAAAAAATTGATCTGAATGTGCTCATCAAAGACATTCAATCAGAACTGAAAGAGCTGCTGCTCGAAAAACACGCCACCATCAAAGCCACCGAACTCTGTGAAGTCAAAATTATTCAGTTTCAGTTTCGCCAGCTGATGCTCAACCTCATCAGCAATGCGCTTAAATTTTCAAAACCCGGTGTGCCGCCATTCATCATCATCAAAAGCAGCATCAAAATGGGTCTTATTTTAAAATACGAAAAACTGTTGCCGGAAACAGAATATTGCCATATCATTGTTGCAGACAACGGCATTGGCTTCGAACCGGAATATAAAGAACGTATCTTTGAGATATTTCAACGTCTACACGATAAAAGCGATTATGAGGGCACCGGCATCGGACTGGCTATTGTAAAAAAAATCGTTGAAAACCACAATGGCTATATCGCCGCCACCAGCGAACTGGGTAAAGGCACAACGTTCGATATTTATTTTCCGGCCATTTGAAAAAACGGTAACCTAAACGGTAACCTGTAAAAGTGCAAACAGTTCATAAAAAAGGAAACATCTACGCAGTATTTGTTCCGGACAGATCCTTGCACGAGCATTAAAAAAAATATGGAAAACACAACGCTTAACATTTTGCTTGCCGATGATGACGAAAGCGACCGCTTTTTGTTTAAGGAAGCATTTGAACAAATGAAAATAAAAACGGTTGTGGCGACGGTGAACGACGGTTTACAATTAATGGAATACCTTTTCCGGGAAAATATGACCATGCCGCATCTGCTTTTTCTCGACCTGAATATGCCGCGTAAAAACGGCCTGGAATGTTTGAAGGAAATCAGAAGTAATGAAAAACTGAAAGACATTTGTATCGCCATTTATTCTACCTCCGCATCCGAAAAAGACATAGAAGAAACCTTTCTGAACGGCGCCAACGTGTATATTCAGAAACCCAGCGATTTCAGTGAACTCAAATATGTATTGCATAAAGCGGTCATGTCTGCTTTTGTGTACCAGGAGCCGCCTTTTAATAAAGCCAACTTTTTGATGCGGATGTAGATGTTCTCTGATGTTGCGCTTGCGCGCCGGAGGGTGAAGGAACACGGATTTAAGGGATTTTTGCGCTTGCGCGCACGTAGAGTTAATGGCAACGCGGATGACGCAGATGACGCGGATTTACGCGGATTTCTCCCTCGTAGAGTAGGATTAAAACGGATTTTCTCCCTCGTAGCGCGATGAAAATGTGTTAGTCTTTGGTTTTCGAAGATTTACCGTATAATTGCCAGCCCGAAAGATGGAGATTGAAGTTTTTAAATAAAACGGCATTGTACAATGGGGTTAAAACCCCTAAATGGCATTTGTTGACTTACCACCGGCTGAAGCCGATGGTTATTGATATAAGCCGCTCGGAGTTGA
>JAYSZC010000378.1:0-4439 GCA_043738235.1 Lewinellaceae bacterium
GGATGAGGGGATGAGGGATGAGTTATGAGTTATGAGTTATGAGTTATGAGTTATGAGTTATGAGTTATTGGAGTTTCAGGCTGGAATGAGAATGAATGCCGAAACTGATAACTGATAACAGATAACCGATAACTGATAACTGATAACTGATAACTGATAACAATTAGGGAGATAAAATGAACCCTGATTCACCCATTCCAGCCTGAAAAACTCATAACTCATCCCTCATAACTCATTCCTCATCCCTGAATTTGCTCCATCACCGTCCTTAACCGAACCCGCGCGCGGCTCAGGCGGCTTTTGATATTGCTGGATGTCCAGCCGGTCATTTGGCCGATTTCTTCCACGCTGTGTTCATGCAGGTAAAACAATTCGAGGGCAACGGCATCCTGCTGATTCAACTGTCGGATGGCATCCTGTAACAGGCTGTACGTTTCCTGCTTTTCGAAGTTGGTTGTAAAATCTGAATAAGCGTCTACGGCTTTCACAGGTGCATCTTCCAGAGCCTGCCAGGACATATAACGCTTGATCCGCAGGCGGTTGACGGCTAAAGAAACAGCTATTTTATACAGCCAGGTGCTGAATTTACTCCTGCCCTGGAAATCGGGCAAGGCGCGGAAAGCGCGTAAAAAAGTATCCTGCATCACTTCTTTAACCGCCTCAGGGTCGGACAAATAACGGCTCAGCACCGATTGAACCAAGCGTTCATAACGACGAACTAAAACGGTATATGCCTGCTGATGATTCATGGCGATCAGGGTGATCAGTTTTTCATCACTCAACTGGGTATAGGAAGAATTGCTTGCTGCGTACATGTTTTTTTCACTTTTGTTTTTGAATGAAACAAAGGTGCGTATGCCCACAGCCGGGTGAAAAGTAAAAGGTGCTGAATTGCCTTTTTTGAGGGATGAGTTGACAGGGATGAGGGATGAGTTAACCAACCAAAAGGGTGGACCATTTATTGAGTGGCTATATCATTCCTCATCCCTGATTGAAAGGCAGCGTTACAGTCTTCCAAACTGAAAGTGTCGGTTCGATTCCGGCTACTCGCACACAGTGTTTAATTTTTTAGAGGTGAGAGGGTGAGAAGTGAGAGGGTGAGAGTTCGTAGCGTACACCTGAATATTTTGGGCGTCCTGCTAAATAAAAGAGCAAAATTGCAAAGGGCAAAACTAATCAGTACCGAATCTCCTGTAACTCATTGACTAACATTGCCTTTTGCCCTTTGCCATTTTGCCCTTTTACTTACCACTTCTCATCCTCCAAGCCGGCCGGCAAATCCTGAAAGCAAAAAGGACGGGTAAATCGATATATGGCCGTGGTGCCGACCGAAGTGCTGCGGGCGTCCGTTGTGGCCGGAAATGGCCCGCCATGTACCATGGCCGGGCTTACTTCGACACCGGTGGGGAACCCGTTAAAAACCAATCTTCCCACTTTTAAGGTCAATATATCAATGAGCTCTTTGTATTCTTCCAAATCCTCCTCCGTTCCGTGGATCGTGGCGGTCAAATGTCCCTGAAGACTTTTTGCAAATGCGAGTACGGATGCTTTGTCTGCTGCCATAATACCTACGGTGGAAGGGCCGAAAACCTCTTCTGTTACGCCCGGGTTGCCGATGGCGTGCGCAGCCGTTGTCACTAGTAAGGTCGGTGCTACGTCTTCCGTGTGAGCAAGCGTGAGACTGGAAATGCCTTCCTGTGTTTTCAAATGAGCAATGCCATTCAAAAATGCCTGCCGGATGCCGGAAGTCAACATGGCTCCGACGGTAATATTATTTAAGTTTTCAGCGACCTGGCCCGCAAAAGATTTATCGGACTCCAGCGCAACAAATAAACCCGGATTCGTACAAAACTGCCCGGTTCCCTGGGTTATGGAATTGGCAAAAGCCTGCGCTAATGCAGCCGCGTTTTTTTGTAACGCTCCCGGCAGAAAAAAAACGGGATTTGTGCTGCCCATCTCCGCATATACCGGAATAGGCTCAGGACGGCGTACGGCAAGATCGAACAAGGCTTTTCCGCCGCGAAAAGAGCCGGTAAAACCGACTGCTTTTATCAGTGGATGTTGTACCAATTGCATCCCTACTTCATGCGAAGCGCCCTGAACCATAGAAAAAACACCGTTGGGCATCCCCGTTTTGGCAGCGGCCCTGAGCAACGCGCTTCCCACCAACTCGCAGGTGGCCGGATGCGCAGGATGGGCTTTGAACACCACCGGGCAACCTGCTGCGAGCGCTGAAACGGTGTCGCCGCCTGCAACCGAGAAGGCTAAAGGGAAATTACTCGCCCCAAAAACAGCCACCGGGCCAATTGGAATCTGCACTTGCCGGAGGGCCGGTTTGGGCAATGGCTGCCGCTCGGGCTGCGCCGGGTCTGTGATGTCATTTTCCCATTTGCCATCCCGTAGCATGTTGGCAAACAGGCGCAACTGTCCGACCGTCCTGCCTCGTTCCCCTGTGATCCGGGCTTCCGGCAGCGCCGTTTCCAGAGATGCCGTTTCTATCAAGATTGTTCCTAATGCCAGTATTTCTTCTGCAATAGTTTCCAGAAAAACCGCTTTCTCGATTCCCCTGATTTTGCGATACTGTTGAAAAGCCTGGTCGGCCAAATCGACTGCCCGGTCAATTTCTGCCCCGGTCGCTTCATAAAAAATGGTAGCAAGCGGTTCGCCGGTAGCGGGATTGAATCCTGTGAATGTTCGACTGCCTGCTTTGGCAAGGATATTTCCAATGAGTTGTCCACCTGTTAATTCCATTAAGCAACAATGTTTTTAAGCGTTCCAATTGAATCAATCGTGATAAAAATTTCGTCGCCGCTTTGCAAGGTAAACGGGAAATCCGGTACAATACAAGTGCCTGTCATCAGGAATACGCCTTTGGGAAAGCTCAGTTCCCGCGTTAAATATTCGACCAGTTCCGTATGGGAGCGTTTCATTTGGGAAATCAGGGTGTCTCCACTGAAAACCAGTTCGTTATTTCTATGAATTTGAAGGCTGATTTTTGTATCCGGCGAAATCGGACTTTCCGGCACATACAGGCAAGGCCCCAATCCGGCGGAATGATTATACACCTTCGCCTGCGGCAGATATAGCGGGTTTTCACCTTCAATGCTGCGCGAACTCATGTCGTTGCCGATCGTATATGCTGCAATTTTTCCGGAGGAGGTAATAAATAAAGTCAATTCCGGCTCCGGCACATCCCAGGTAGAGTCTTTGCGAATGCGCACATAGCCGCCATCGCCCACCGCCCGTATCGCTGTGCCTTTAAAAAACAGTTCCGGTCGCTCGGCTTCATACACTTTATCGTAAAAAGTGTCGCCTCCGGATTCCTTGGACTCTTCCATCCGGGCTACTTTACTGCGCAGGTAGGTCACGCCGGCCGCCCAGATTTCCTGGTTTTCAACAGGCGCAAGGATTGTTTGCGATGAAAGCCATTCCAAATCGCCAACCGGCTTTCGGGTGGCTATATCATGCTGCATCTGCTCGTACAGATCATCCCGGTTGATATAGGCATCCCAATCCTGGTTGGGCAATTGAAAGCAGCTGTCGTCCGCTTTAATGATAATGCTGTCGGGGATTTTATATAGTCTCATGAGTAGTTATCCGTTATTAGTTATTGGTTATCAGTGTTGATAATCAAGCATTTACAGAGAATTTAATCAAAACTAATTCTGCAATTTTACTTAAACAGCAGCTGCGCAAATCCAAACAAATCATGCCGCCAAACCGGCCAGGTATGACCGCCGGCGTATTCGCTGTATTGATACTTGATGCCCAGTTCATCAAATTTAGCCATCATGATGCGGTTGTTTTCGTGGGCAATATCTTCTTTTCCACCCTGCGAAATCCAGAATGTTTTGAGGTTGGCATTGATCTTTCCGGCATTTTCCTTCATATAGGCATATTCCGGATCGGAGAGTTCAGCGTTATTGGCCCACCAACCGGAGCTAAAAACGCCCAGGTGGGCGAACATGTCTGTGTTTTGCACGCCTGCGTGCAGGGTTTGCAGGCCACCCATCGACAGGCCCGCCAGCGCGCGGTTGGCCGCATTGGTACTGACGCGGTAATGGCGTTCCACAAAGGGGATAACGGCCGTTTTCAATTCGTTTTCAAATGACCGCAGGGCGTTTCCATTGAAGGCCCGCGGTCCGCCCCGAAAGCCGATATTCCCGTCGAACATCACGATGAGCATCGGTTTGGCTTTCCCTTCGGCGATCAGGTTGTCGAGTATCAGGTCGGCCCGGCCTTGTGAAGACCATCCACGCTGGTCTTCGCCGCCGCCGTGCAACAGGTACAATACCGGATATTTTTCAGCGGAGGTATCGTAGCCCGGCGGGGTGTAGATGTACATTTCCCGCCAGCTGTTCAACGCCGGGGAGTAGTATTTTTTGATCCGGATATCGCCGTGCGGCACCTCTTTCAGGGCATAAAAACCACCGTCTTTA
>JAYSZC010000379.1:0-1825 GCA_043738235.1 Lewinellaceae bacterium
GACGCTGCCTTTTCAATCCTTGCAGCAAACGGCCGTATGTTATCGACACCTACCCGGGATTGCTGGACGCCCTATTAAATCCCAAACTCAAAGCTGTGATTGAAAGGTTGTATCCTGAGCGAGTTCCCCAATTTCCATTTCCTCCCGAACCCGATCCTGGTCCGTTCAAACCAATCGTCATCGATTTGTTTGGGGAGGCTACGCTTCCCAAAACCCAGTTGGTTTACCAACGGATAGACGCTGCTGAATCCAAACAGCCACCAAAAGTCAGGGCTGAGATTGCCGCCAGTTCAGGGGGAAAAGCCTTCAGTGAATTCAACCTTTTAAAAGCAGCATCGGTTAAATCCACTTCGGCGTCTTTTACCAGTGAAATGAAGTCCGCGAGGGATAACAGCTTTGTCGATCGACTTGAAATCGCCAAGGCCATTGATGGCCTTTATTTTGGATGTCATACGGAGCCGGCTGAAAATATAACCATGACGTTTGAGGAATATGATCGCTCCGGAGCTGAGTTGGCCGGCGGAGCATATACCGGTACCGGTAATAGGCAGCTATTGGGGGATACCGTTACGGACATGTTCGGCAACTATATCTTCAGGTTCAAATTTGACATGCAGGTTCCGGGGTTGGCAGATGCTGGCGATATTGCTTTTGGAGAAAATGTTGATGTAATCATTTACCCGGATATCATCGTAAAAGTCACTGGATTTGCTCCCTATACTGTACTGTACGAAAGTGCGCCATATTACAATATCCCCAATCTGAAACGCATCAATCTCTGCCTGCCCAAATCCGCCATTCGGCCTACATCTGCATGTTTCAATGGCAATTTGATTGGGAGTCTGGGAAACGTCTTTATCGGCGGCAACCAGAATACGGCGGGTTCCGAATCCGCCCTTGCGCTAACCCGTTCCGGATATAGCAATGATCTGGATGCTGCAGGCCGGATTTCGGTAGACAACACGATGGCGCAATTCAAAGTGCAATGTGCAGCCTGGGGTGGAGTCATTGACATGCGCGGGTGCATGTACGACACATCCAAACCGGCGGATCAAAACCCCGCCAAATGGTATACCATCCGCATCAAACGGGCCGGAACTTCCACCTGGAATTTTGTGAGCCAGAATTATAAGCATCCCAAGTTTTCCAATCGCAACTTGCCCAACTATATCGGCGATGACGTAGGTCCTTTTACCGTCTCCTTGCATGTCGACGGCGGCGCTGCGGTTAATGTAGCGGCCTATAAGAATATTCAGCGTGAAATCAACGCCGATGGAATAGATTGGGAATTTTCCAATTCGGATCGGTACATGCAATTGTACACCACATTGTTCGATCTGGTCGCCGGAGTTGTTACTCCGGGTACATTTCTGGTCAAAATCGATTGTTACGACGCAGCCGGAAACCGAGTTACCAACCTTTCTGATATGGTTCCCTTATACATTCACAATGTTCCCCTTAATTTTGGACTGACGGGTCCGGTATTTGCTAACCCGGCCATTGTCAATGCAGGTTGTGGATTGTACAGGTTAACGGATTTGCAGATGAACGATCCCATGAATCTGTCCTTCAAGGCCAATGATCCTTACGGTTTTGTGGACTCGTTTGCACTGACAATGGGCCGCTGCCCGGCCCCCATGTTGGCTTTGCAGATAAACAACCATAAGCCACCGCTTGCGGATACCACTTCCTTGATCACGACCCTGTCTTCCGGATCGGCGCCTCTCAACACTTTCCTCAACAATTGCCCCGGTTATACCGGAACGCTGGAGGCATTCTCAGATTCGGGGATGATAAACGTCGTATTCCAGCCTGGAGCGTCCGA
>JAYSZC010000380.1:0-12037 GCA_043738235.1 Lewinellaceae bacterium
TCTCTCACTCTCTCACTTCTCACTTCTCACTTCTCACTTCTCACTTCTATTTTTCCCATCTCCTTTTCCCCAGCGACAGTACCGTAGCCGCCAGAAAGAGGGTGATGACGGACAGGAAATACACAACATCGCGGGTATCGATCACGCCGCGGCTGATGGAATCGTAGTGGTAGGCGATACCAATGGACTGAACAATATCATCCGTTTTTCCAAAAAAAACGGGCAGTCGGCTCAGTGAATCGAAGGCCATATAGGACATGAAACACAAAAAAGTCGCCAGCACGAAGGCTACGATCTGGTTGTTGGTCAGCGAACTGGCAAACACCCCGATAGCAACAAATGCGCCCGCCAGCGCAAACAGGCCGATATAAGAGCCGAGGATACCGCCCGAATCGAGGTTGCCGGGCGGCGCGCCCAATTGATATACGGTAATATAATAGAGCACCGTCGGCAGCAGGGAAAACAAGACCAGCGTGAGACAAGCCAGAAATTTGCCGCCGACAATCTGCCAGTCGGAAATAGGGCGCGTGACCAATAATTCAATGGTGCCGCTTTGTTTTTCCTCCGCAAATGTGCGCATGGTGACCGCCGGGATCAAAAACAGGAAGATCATAGGCGCAATCCCGAATAAGGCATCCATGTTGGCGTAATTGTTATCCAGTACGCTGTATTCCGGAAATACCCACATCACCAGGCCCATCAGCACGAGAAAGGTGCCGATGACAATATAGCCGATCAGCGAGGAGAAAAAGGTATTGATTTCTTTAAAATAGATGGCGAACATAAGTATAAAAGGCAAAAAGCAAATTGCAAAAGGCAATGTGAGCCGCTGAATGTGAAAGCAATCGGCGTATTGCCTTTTGTAATTTGCCCTTTCGTTATTTGGTTAATTGCTGGAACACATCTTCCACACTGAACAATTCTTTGCGCAATTCCAGCAACGTCAGATTATTTGCGACGGCAAAAGCGAATACATCGGCTCGGATATCATGCGCGGCGGAAGCCGTCAGTTGCCAGGTATTCGGCCCGAGGGATGTCACCGACTGCACGTTTTTGATTTTTTTCAACTGGCCTTCACTGGTTTTTCCCACAAATTCCGCCGTCACAATGCTTTGTCCGGTAAATTGTTGTTTCAACTCCTGAATCGGAGCGTTGGCCACTAATTTACCTTTATTAATGATGATCGCGCGGTCGCAGACGGCTTCTACCTCGCCGAGAATGTGTGTGCTGAGGATCACCGTTTTTTCGCGGCCCAGGTCTTTGATCAACTGCCGGATTTCGATGATCTGGTTGGGGTCCAGGCCCGAGGTAGGTTCGTCCAGAATCAACACTTCCGGGTCGTGTAGCATGGCCTGCGCCAGCCCGACACGCTGCCGGTAGCCCTTGGACAGTTCGCCGATTTGTTTGTGGCGGTGGCTGCTCAGGCCCGTTCTTTCCACCATTTCCGCTATCCGGCTGGCGGCATTGGGCACACGGTGCACGCCTGCGGTAAATTCCAGGTACTCGCGCACATACATATCGCGGTACAGCGGGTTGTGCTCGGGCAGGTACCCGACCCGGGCACGGGATGCCATGGGGTTTTCGGACACATCGAAACCACAAACCTCCACTTTGCCGCCTGATTGAGGCAGGTAGCCGGTGATAATTTTCATGGTCGTCGTTTTTCCTGCGCCATTAGGCCCCAGAAAACCGAGTACTTCGCCCTTGTGCGCTTCGAACGAAACATCGTCCACAGCGTGCTGGGTTTCAAATATCTTGGTGAGATGACTAACTTTGACAGACATAAGTAGTTATCCGTTATTAGCTATTGGTTATCAGTGTTCATAATTAAGCATTTACAAAGAATTTAATCCAAACTAATTTTGTACACCTACTTAGCGGGTGCAAAAGTATCAAAAAACGTCCGCCTTAGAACACTTTCCTGTCATGCATTGGTTTTTGGGAAAGAAAAATCCAATTGGGGCGTTTCTGCGTAGATAGAGCGGTGAAAGAAGTGAGAAGCGAGAGGTGAGAAGTTAGGGGGGGCCTCTGCTGTTTTTATCGGAATCTAAACAACAAACTGAATTTTTAATGGATACATTTCAAATTGTCGCTGCGGTATATCGACGGGGTGACTTGAAGTCACCCCGTCGATAAGCATCGAATGCTGCCACCCGATAATTTGAAATGCACCCATTTTTACGACCCCGCACATTTCAACTTCAACTTCCCGCCGCATTAAAACTCGTATAAATGCTTGATTATGAACACTGATAACCAATAACTAATAACTGATAACTACTTACATCCATGTTGAACAACAACCTTTTTTCGGCGGCTATATTATTTTTTGTCCCCCTGACCGGCATGTCAGCGACGCATTACCAGTCTGCCGCCGATTCGATACCCGTACCCCAATGCACTGTGTCGGCAATCACTGCGCCTGCTGAAAAATCAATGGAAAAACCAACCAGGACAGACAAAACAGCTAATCTGCCGGGCGCCACGCTGGACATTGCATCGGTGAAGGAAGTCAGGATGTCACATGTTGTGTTGGACAGTTTGTTGCAGCAATACGTGAGCGCCGGAGGCCAGGTCAACTACAAAGGCTTGAAAGCCGATAAAAAAGCCCTGGACGCTTATTGCCAGTCGCTGAGCGACCAACCGGTGCAGGACAACTGGAGCCGGGAGGAACAAATGGCTTACTGGATCAATGCCTACAATGCTTTTACGCTAAAACTGATCGTCGATAATTACCCCACCAAAAGCATCCTCAACTTCGACGGCGGTAAAACCTGGGATGTAAAACGCATCAAAATCGGCGATAAAAAATACAGCCTCAACAACATCGAAAATGACATCCTGCGCCCACAATTCAAAGACGCCCGGATTCACTTCGCGCTCAATTGTGCCGCCAAAAGTTGCCCGCCGCTCTGGAACCGGGCCTATACCGCCGACAACCTGGAAACGGCCCTGGAAGCCCGCGCCAAAGCATTTATCAACAACGCCGATTTCAACAGGATCAGTGCCGACAAAGCCGGCGTCAGCAAAATTTTCGACTGGTATGGCGCCGATTTCGGCGACCTGAAAAAGTACCTGAACCGCTACGCTAATGTGCCATTGAAGAGCAGCGCAACGGTGACGTTTGAAGAATATAACTGGGAACTCAATCAGTGAGTTGTGAGTAGTGAATTGTGAGTGGCATTCCGTTAGAAGCATGTTGATTTCTTTCTTCTAACGGAATGCCACTCACAACTCACAATTCACTACTCACTACTCACAACTCAAAAGTTCAGCACCGCCCGTGCGAACAGCCGCCGGCCATTTCCGCCCATTTGCACGGAATCCCAGGGGCCGCCGGTTTCGCAGTTGAAGGCCCAGCCTTTCGCCGCTTGCACGACAGCTAAGTCGGGATGTACATTGGTGAGGTTGTCGGCGCCGACAAACACCTGAATGCCTTTACTGAGCCGGTAGCTCAGGTACCAGTCGTTGACCACCTTGGCGCCGTAGACGTATTCGTCTTTGACGTACACATTAGCGTCCGCATCGGTGGGCACCATGGGGTCGACGCCTGACCCGCTTTCGCCGTAACCGAGCAAGACGATTTTACCAAACAGGCTCAGGCGGGTACCGATGGTAAATTTGCCGATGCCGTATTCTAAGTTCAGGGTGCCCTTTTGATTCGGCGCCGAAGCGAGAATAAATTTCTCTTCACGATCGCTCAGGAAGAAGGGGCTGTTATTAAGGCGTTCCGGCACGTTTACTTGATCGATGCTCATTTTCTGAATATTCCCCGCAAGCAAGGCTTTAAAATTCTGGTTTGATCCAATCCTTTTATTGTATTCCAGCACAATGTCTACGCCGGTATTGGTCGTATTCACGGCATTGGCAAAAAACTGTGCGGAAGAAACGTTCAGTTCCTGCAATTTGTCAGTAAAAGAGGAATTGAGCGTAGGATCATCTACGCTGAACTGGCCTGAAAGCACCACGCGGTCGGTTACTTTTACGATATAACCATCCACTGTCAGGGACAGTCCCGGCGCGAGGCGCGAAGTGAAACCCAGGCTACCATTGACGGAGCGTTCCTGTTTCAATTCCTCGATCCCGGCAGAACGGGTGATGTCGTTGTCATTCGGGGCGATTTTCACTTCGAAAATATTGCCTCCCTGCACCGTTGTGAAGGTGGAAGAGAAGTTCAGTTGCTGCAGCGAAGGCGCCCGGAAACCGGAGCTGACCGAGCCGCGCAGGTTGAAACCGGGGCTGACTTTCAAACGAGTTGCCAGTTTTCCGTTGCCGGTGAAACCGAAATCGCTGTAATATTCTGCGCGAAAAGCGCCGCCCACCAGCCATTTTTCCGTTACATCCAGCTCCGCATCCACATACGCGCCGATGACATTGCGGGTGGCATCTTTTTCGTCGCCGGGCTGGTAACCCGGAAATCCCTGTGCGCCGGGAGCTTTGTCTTCGTCATAACTTTTCCAGGAGGCCTCTTCGCCGGCGTACAACTGGTAATTTTCAAAACGGTGTTCTCCGCCGAAAGCCAGGTTGAAACCGGAGGCAATGTCCGCTATTTCTTTGGTAAAATTCAGGTTGATGGTATTTTGCAGAAAAGAAAAACCGCCGTCGTCGAAGTGGTTTTTGGTGGCGTCGCCCAGCGAGGCATTGAACGTTTTGTCTCCAAAGAAGTGGAAATTATTGTAGCCGGTCGTGTTGCTAATATCCCACTGCCAGTTGCCCTGGCTGCCTCCTCGCAACCCGACGGCGCCGGAATAATCCTGAATCTCGGTTTGAATAAGCGGGTTAAAGTACCGGTCGCTGCCATCGGCAATTTCCTGTACGATATTATTCGGATCCAGCAGGTTGCCATTAGCGTCGGTCACAAAACGTTCGGGCCGGCCGGAGAAATTGCGGGTATAGGCAAATGCTTCCGATTTTTTGACATTCGCGCCACCGAAGGCGTAGAAAGTGCTTCCTTCAGAAGCAGGTAATTCCATATTCAGGAATACACCGCCGCCCGTCATGGAACCATCGCCAAACCCCCGGCGCACATAATTCGGGTACGGAATTTCATCCTCGTCTATCGACTGGCGGTAGGTTTTGCCGACGGTGGAAAAATCTCCGGAAACATTCAGAAAACCGCCTTTACCGCCCAGGGCGAAGCCGTAATTCAGTCCGGCATTAAAGGTTTGGCCGTCAAATTTGCTGCCTGTGTAATACTGTGAAGGATCGTCCGCATTGGCGGCGTTGTAGTCGGGATCGCTGTATCCCGAAAAACCGAGGTTGCCGCTGAGTTTGCCGACCGTATTTTTGGTAATAATATTGATAACGCCGGCGATGGCATCGGAGCCGTACTGGGCCGAAGCGCCGTCGCGGAGTATTTCCACCCGGTCGATAGATGCCCCGGAAATGGCATTCAGGTCGGTGCCGGAATTGCCGCGACCGCGGGTGCCGAATACCGAAACATAAGCGGTTTGGTGGCGGCGTTTGCCATTCACCAGTACCAGGGTCTGGTCAGGCCCAAGACCCCGCAAGGTAGCCAGGTCTATGTGGTCGGCGCCGTCGGAACCCGTTTGTTTGTTGTAGTTGAAAGAAGGCGCGGCGTAATTCAGCGCTGAAGTGATGTCCATTTTAGCGCTGGGCATCATAACCTGTGCCGGCGTGATGACGTCGACCGGCACGGGTGTTTCCGACTTGACGCGGCTGCCGCGGCGCGAGCCGACAATAACGATCTGGTCGAGTGTGGAGCTGCTTTCCTCCATCACCACGTCGAGCGTGGACTGTCCGGTGATAGCAACGGTGATCGTTTCGTAACCGGTGTAAGCGAAAATCAGGGTGGCATTCGTGCCCGACAGGCGCAGTGCAAAAGTCCCGTCAGTGCCGGAAACGGTACCGTTGGATGTGCCTTTTTCAGAAATACTGACCCCCGCAAGACCCTCCCCGGCATTGTCTTTGACATTGCCTTTGATCTGTGTTTGGGCACTGATAACGTCCAGTCCGATAATACAGACCAGTAAGAGTGTAAATAATTTTTTCATACAGGAAAAAGTTTGTGACTAGAATGATGGTAATATTTACCCGGTTTGCGGATCACTGTACTGAAGGATTAAACACCCAAATGTAGGTACTGAAAGCAGAAATATATATGGATTGTAAAAAACATATCAAAATTCACTCGAAACAGCCGTTCGTGATTTTTACAAATAAACCTCCCTCCATCTTATGTAATTCCCTGCCAAATCGCATCTATTCAATACTTTTGGCGGTCAATCTTTCTGTACCTGATTCATGCTCAGATTTTTCCGTCCGAACACACCCGAACAGCATAGCGATGAGGCGTTGCTGGTCAGATACGTCCAAAAGGGCGAAACAGAGGCATTGGGGCAGTTATTCGAGCGGTACATGCCGATGGTGTACGGGGTTTGTTTGAAAATTCTGAAAGATACCGGGAAGGCGGAAGATGCCGTGATGGGTATTTATGAATCCCTGACCGGAAAGGTAAAAGAACATAAAATCGAGTCGTTTCGGGGCTGGTTGTACGTATTTGCGCGCAATTTTTGCCTCATGGAATGGCGCAAGGCGCAGCGACGCCCCACCAATCACCATGCGCCGGAAGACATGGCCTTCTACGATGCTGTGGATGCACAGGCGGAGTACGAATTGCCGCAGGAAAGCGCGCCTTTGGAAAAATGCCTGAAACAACTCAACGAATTGCAACGAAACACCGTTCAATGGTTCTATTATGAAGAAAAATCGTACAAGGAAATATCTGACATCATCGAAGAAGATGTGGGTAAAGTGCGCTCCTATATCCAGAACGGGCGTCGGAACCTGCGGCTCTGCCTGGAGAAATACGGTGTGACAAGCGCTGTTTGAAAAGGTTGATAAGGGGTTTACAGGTTTATAGGTTTATAAAGGTTTATGAAGGTTTATGAAGGTTTATAAAGGTTTATAAAGGTTTATGAAGGTTTATAAAAAAGTTTATAAGCCACATTCACAACTCACCACTCACAACTCACCACTCACGATTCACCACTCACAAAAAATGAACGTTCCAACCGACGACAACCGTTTTCTCGACTTGCTGCAAAAGTGGCAGGCCGGGGATTTTACGCGCGGCGACGAACAGGAACTGCAAGCGCTGGCACGCGGCGACGATTTTCGCAGGGAAGCACTGGAAGGTTTTATGTTGCACCCTGAAGAAGATCACCATACCCGCCTGCTGGCTTTACGAGCCAGGTTACAAGCTGCCGGCGCTATCCGGCGCACCATTTTTCCACAAATATGGGCAGCTGCGGCGGCGTTGGTATTGCTCCTTGCAGCGTTCTGGTTTTTTCGGAATCCCGCGCCGGGGCCTTTGGATACCATCGCCCAAAATGAAATGCCGGCAGTAGAAAATCAAACGTTGTCCGATGCCGCCGCGCCTGTCGAGACAGCGCCGCTACGGTCGAAAAGCGTCGCGCCTCCGACGCCTGCTCCAGGCGGACCTCTTGCTTCTTCAGGCGCTGTGGCCCGATCGGAACCAGACCGGATAGAATCCTTTGAAAGCAAGGATATGGTAGCAGCGCCGGCGCCTGTGACACCACCTGCCGCCACTGTTGCGGGCGAACAGGAAGCGTCGAAACCCGAAGCTGATCTTGCTATGGAAGAAGTGGCGGTGCAGAAAGAACAGACGTATGCCGACGATGCCAAAGGCGCCAAAAAGAAAGCGGAATCTGCCGGGAAAGATGCCCGATCACGACCCGTTCAACAGGCCCCAGGCAATACCATGCAAACGGCCGATTTTGCCATGATCGCTTTACAGGATTACCTGCGTCGCAATGCCCGCCTGCCGGAAGCGGCCCGCCAGAATAATATCAGCGGCTATGTACGGCTGTCCTTCCGGCTTGATCCGCAACGGAGAGCCACCGATTTTAAAGTGCTCCGGCCGCTGGGTTACGGTTGTGAGGAGGCCGCTCAAAGCCTGCTTCAAGCGTATAACTGGCGCGATTTTACCCAGGATTCCCTCGCCGTGGAGGTGCCGTTTGTACGTTGAGTACCCCTGATTGGACAAAGACCGCTAAATGTGCCGAAAAATATAAGTCTCTGCTATAACCAAACTACTTTTGCAGTGTTATTGCAGGATGCGCGGGCTTATTCGCAGAAGTACGGCACAGCCCACGCAATTGATTGAGTTCCAATTATTCGATTGAAGGTGTGCCGCACTTTCATGAACACGCTCGGATGCGCCGGGTTCTCCGGATGAATACGACTGAATTGTTTTAATTTTGAACAGACAAGCAGAAGCCCCCATTCCTTCCCGTTACGGGCCATTTCAGATGATCGCTTATGCCGATGATCCTGCTGAAAGAATGCCACATCTCGCTTTGATAGCGCAAGGTTTTGACCCTTCGCGACCTGTCCCCGTGCGCATTCATTCGGAATGTATGACGGGCGACGTTTTTGGTTCACGCCGCTGCGATTGCGGCGAACAATTGGATATTTCCCTGAAAATTACGGCGGCACGCGGCGGTGTCGTGGTGTACCTCCGGCAGGAAGGGCGCGGTATCGGGCTGATCAATAAACTGAAGGCCTACAACCTGCAAGACCTCGGCCTCAATACCGCCGAAGCCAATACACACCTCGGCTTCGATGTGGATGCGCGGCAGTATGATTGCGCCATTTTTATTCTGCAAGACCTCGGTATCCGGGAAGTGGAACTCATTACAAACAATCCGGATAAAGTGGAAGCGCTGCGTCGCTCTCCAATTCAGGTGCTCGGACGCATCCCCATCGAAATCCCTGCTACGGAAGACAGCCGCGATTATTTGCTGGCGAAAAAGGAACTGATGGGGCACCTGCTGGGACTTTAGGGTGTTTAGTGTTTAGTGTTTGGGGCGCTTCGCTTTTGGCATTTGTGAAAAGTTGACCAAAATACCAACTGCTGCCAAAAGGGATGGCCGAAACACCAAACACTATACACCAAACACTATAATACACTACACACGTTTCTGTTTTAGCCTTAAAAACGGCTGTTCCAGAACAATCCAGCTGATGCGCGCCAAGAGGTAGGTGCCGCCAAAAGCAAGCGGTATATATATTAATTGACTCCAGACAGGCCCCAGACCACTTTCCAACAATGTATCCCGGAAGAGATCGTGCCAGAAGTATTCAAACATCTGATGGAACACATACAGGCCGAAACTGAATTTCCCGAGGTGGCGCAAAAAAGGATTTTCGCACAAACGGCGCACCCGTGCTGCCGGGTTTTGGTTCAGCGCCAGGTATAAAAAGGAAGCAAAAAACAGCGCAGTCATCGTGGCCAGGTATTGCGTATTGCCATTCCACAGGCCGTCTCCGATCCGGTAGCCCATCCAGCAGAAAAGAATACGCGCTATCCATTTGTCGAAAGGGATAAAATGCTGCAACTCCAACCTGAAAAAAACCGCCAGAAAACTCCCGGCTGCCAGACCGTCCATACGGCAATAGGGCATCACATAACTGGCCCTCGACATACTGGCGTGCATCAGATCGTCCGTCCAGTGGCGCAGCCCGGTACTGAAATACACCAACATGGCACAGAGCGCCGGCAAATAACGGATCGGCACAAAACGAACAATCAGCGGCCAGAATATATAAAACTGTTCTTCCACCGCCAGCGACCACAAGTGATTCAGGTTGAAAATATGGCTGTGCCAGGACCAGTCATTTTTGAGGCCTATGGCAATATTCGGGGCAAAACCGAAAAACCACCAAAAAGAATCATATCCTTCAGGCCGTTGATTTTCAATGAAATATGTTGAAAACCAGGTGATAATTACCACGGTGTAATACAAGGGGAAAATGCGCAGTATGCGCCGCCGGTAAAAACCGCTCCAGTAGTTGCTACGACCTTTGGTGTCCAGCAGAATACCGGTAATCAGGAATCCGGACAATACAAAAAACAGGTCGACGCCGAGCCAACCTCCCTGCAGGAGCGCGTACCATTGCGGGTCGGCCCACCATTCCCGGATCAGAAAATGACTCAGCATTACCAGCAGGATGGCGATTCCCCTTACCCCGTCGAGGGCAGGGATATGGGCAGGTCGCTGGTGGATGTCAGACACGGTTTTGTTGTTTGGATGAAACTAATTAAAAAGGCAAAATTGCAAAGGGCAAAAAGCAATGCAAATCACTGAGTTACATTGCCCTTTGCATTTTGCCTTTTTACTTATCGCAACACTTGCACTTTTGCGCCATCGGAAAGGTTGAGCTGGCCTGTAACCACCACCTGCTCTTCCTGTTGCAAACCGGAAAGCACCTCCACTTTGTCGTGGTAAACGCCACCTACCCGGATAGTGCGCAATTCCACCAGCGAATCCTGCACGACGACATATACTTTGGCCTCCTGTAAACTCCCTGCAATAGCCTTGCGCGGCAAAGTCAGTCCCTGCCTGTTCGCATCGAAGGTGAACATGGCTTTGGCGTGCATACCCGCTCGCATGGGGGTGTTTTTGGGGTTGGTCACTTCAATTTCCACATCATAATTAAAGGCGTTGTCGGCCCGCAGGCCGATATTCGTTACCTTGCCCGTTACCGTCGCATCCGGATAAACATCGGCTATTACCTTGACAATCTGGCCTTTGCGGATGTTCAGCACATCGCGTTCCGTTACTTTCACCATCAGCAGCAGTTTTTCCAGGTTGGTAATCTGTGCCACCTGAATGCCGGGGCCGATCACACTGCCGCGTTCGATAAACCGCAAGCCCATGGTTCCGGTCATGGTGGCTTTGATACTCGTGTTGGCAATTTGTTTTTTCAAGCCCTTTTCTCTGGCCTCAGCTGCTAAAAGGCCCAATTGCAGGTCTTCAATTTTGTTTTTGGGCGCCGCTTCCCCCTCGATGAGATTGGCCAGCCGTTCCTGGTCTTTTCGCAGTTTGGCTAAATTCGCCTGGGTGGCTTCCAGTTCTATACGCAGCAGTTCGTCGTCTACCTTTGCGATCAGATCGCCTTCCGTCACCCATTCTCCCTTGTTTTTATAGGTTTCCAGTACGCGGCCGGCGGTCTCGGAAATGACAAACATTTCTTTGACCGGCAGGAAAATACCGTCGGCCAGAAGCGTATTGGCTAAGGTTTCCATTTGAGGTTTGGTCACTTCTACCGGTACAAAATCGCGGACGACTTTGCTGAGTTCGGCGTCTGTTTCCAGTTCTTTTTTATTGGAATAAAGTTTCCAGGCTGTGAATGCTACCGCCAACAGAAAGAAAAGCCAGAGAAAAATACGTTTTTTCAAAAAGGGAGGATTTGATTTTTAAAGATGCAAAACTAACTAGTTATTGGTTATCTGTTATTGGTTATTAGGCACATACGCCCTGTTACTTTAAATAATTCAGTATGTCTCTTTCTTTATTTCCAAATGGTATGATCAATTTGCCTCCTATTGTAGAACTTTGCGCCGATTTTTTTTGAAATACCAGGCGTATTTGCCCTGATAACGAATAAATAAAAGGGCAAAATGGCAAATGGCAAAACGCAATGTAAATCAATGAGTTACAGAAGATTTAGTATTAGCTAATTTTGCACACCTATTTAATTAATAACAAGACAACCAAAATGCTGATCAAAGCTTCCGGCATTACCAATCTGACCGACGCCCGTTATTTTGCAGCGCGGGAAGCAGATTTTTTGGGATTCAACCTGGAAGAAAATACAGCGGGCTATCTCGATCCGATGTATATGAAAGCCATTCGGGAATGGGTGGAAGGCCCCCGGATCGTCGGAGAATTCATACATGCTCCCCTGAGCTATGTGCGGGAAGCGGCGGCTTTTTTCGGATTGGACGCAGTACAGGTACCTGCCGCCTTATACGGCGCTGAACTGGCCGCACTCGACGGTCTGGCTGTTATCGCTGTCATAGAAAGCGGATACCCGGAACTGGATCGTCTGTTGCAGGAAACGGCCCCCTATGTTCAGTATTTTTTACTGGATATTTCCAACATCATCCAACCCGCAACGGGAGCGCTGCCCGATATGGACCGCTGGATACAACGCTGCGCCGCGTACCCGGTGCTCATCCATGCCGACTTGTCAGCCGAACAATGGC
>JAYSZC010000381.1:0-4430 GCA_043738235.1 Lewinellaceae bacterium
CTGCCGGACAACATTTCATACCCCAGTGTTTCAATGTAATCGTCGTCTACTCTGGCAAAATATATGTCCACCTTTTCATCCATGGATTTCCCTTCGGCATAGAACAAGTTGTCCTCCACCATTTCAATACCCGGATAAGTAGAGCCGCCCGACGCCGAAACGATGTGCGGGTTTTTCAATAATTCCTGCTTCAGAACGGCATAATTGTTTTCGGAGGCGATGTTCTGAAAAGGCAGTACGATCTGCTGGTTTTTGTTAAAACCCAGGTCCTGGTTTTTAATTAACCGGAGTTGCTGTCCGGCCATGAGCGCAACCAGAATCAGAGAAACCGAAATGGAAAACTGAAAAATCACAAGCCCTTTCCGGATAATCGTGGCGGAAAAACTGTTGATCAATTTGCCTTTTAAAACGGCAATCGAAGGAAAAGAGGATAAATAAAAAGCAGGGTAAAGGCCTGATAATAAACCGGTTAGCAAGTTGATTGCAACGATCCAGCCGATGAGCGCAGGCTGTTGATAGAGGCTGAGGTTTTTTTGTGTAAAGTTGTTGAGGAAAGGTAAAAATGCCTGTGCCAGAAAGAGTGCGAATACCAGCGCGATGGAACTCAACAGCAACGATTCACCTAAAAACTGCCCGATCAATGCGCTTTTCTGAGCGCCTACGGATTTTCTGACACCCACCTCTTTGACCCTTTTTTCGGCACGCGCCGTGGAAAGGTTCATAAAATTGATGCAGGCAATCAGCAACAGAAATGCGCCGATGCAACCGAAAATATAGAGGTAGGTCATGCTGCCGTTGGCCGCAACTTCATTGCCTATATTGGAAGTCAGGTAAATATCCGGCAAAGCCTGGAGAAACAGGCTTCTGTTGACGTTTATTTCCTTCAAATGAGCGCCGGCGTTGCGCTCTAAAAAAGCGGGTAATTTTTGTTCGAAAGCGACGGCATCCGTGCCCGCTTGTAGTTTCACATACGTGTGAAAAATATTATTGGTAGCCCAGTTCGTCTGACTTTTTACCCACCCGCCGACATCTTCATTCCACATGGACAGAAAAAAGTGTGCGTTTATATGGGATTTGGTTTCCCTGTCGTCAAAAACACCTTTTACGGTGTAGTTGAACTCCCCGAAAGGCAGTTCGATCCTGATCGGCCGGTCCATGGGATCTTCATTGCCGAACATTTTATGCGCCAGTGTTTCGGAAATCACCAGCGTATTGGGCTGACTAAGCGCCGTCCGGCTGTCACCCTGTTTAAAACGATAGGTAAAAACCTGAAAAAAAGTAGAATCTGCGTAATAGCCGTTGGTTTCATAAAACTGTTTGGCTTCCTTGTTTTGCTCGTATTTCAACAGCATTTTATCCAGAGCCGGGAATTTGAGCAGGCGGGTTACCTGCTCCACTTCGGCAAAGTCCGTTTTTAGCCCCGGTCCCATCGGTGCGGAAAGGGCAGACCATTTTTCTTCAATTGTACTGGAGGCAACCCTGTAGATCCGGTCCCCGTCCCGGTGGTATTTATCGTAACTCGTTTCATCATAAATATTGAGCAGGATAAGCAGACAGGTTGCCAGACCGACTGCCAGACCGAAAATATTGATGGCCGAGAAACCCTTGTTTCTGAGGATGTTCCGGAATGCGATTTTGAAATAACTGGACAGCATGTGTAGTTATTGGTTATCAGTTATTGGTTATCTGTGTTGATAATCAAGCATTTGTGAAGAATTTAATCAGGATGGTGATTTTTATTCTTGGCATCTATCTATTCGCATTATTAACCCGAGTTTTGACTCATGGCCCTCCGGACCATGGGTCAAAACTTGAATTTATCAGTTATCATGTCCTGTTAAAGGAAAATAAGTGCTTTATTCTCTCAAATTCCAGCCTGAAACACCCCGATAACTAATAACTGATAACAGATAACTACTCACTGCGCAGCGACTTCACAGGATTGGCCAGCGCCGCTCTCAGACTTTGAAAACCCACCGTCACGAATGCCACTATTATTGCCGCCAAACCCGCCAGTGCAAACATCCACCATTGTATTTCAATGCGATAGGCGAAATCGGTGAGCCATAACTGCATGAAATACCAGGCAATCGGAGTTGCAAGCGCAATAGCGATCAGCACCAGTTTCAAAAAGTCTTTGGCCAGCAAACCTGTGATGCCCGCTACACTTGCGCCGAGTACTTTGCGGATGCCGATTTCCTTGGTGCGCAGAATAGTGGTGTAGGATGCCAAACCGAACAAACCGAGACAGGCAATAAGTATGGTGAGCAAGGTGAAAAAGCCGAGGATATTCCCGAAGCGCGTATCTGCTTCGTACAATTTCTGGAAATTTTCATCCACAAATGCGTATTTGAACACATTGCCGGGAAAAAATTCCAGAAAGGTTTTTTGTGTAAAAGCAATCGTCTCGTCCAGGTGATCGCCGGCAACACGGATCGAAATCTGGTTGCTCGAGCTGTAAGAGGGTACAAAAAGCAGCGGCTCCATGGCGTGGTGCAATGATTTCTGATGAAAGTCGGGCAGGACGCCCACGACATGCCAGTTTTGATTCCAGAAGCGCACGCTTTGACCCAAAGCCGCTTCATTAGAATTGTAACCGAACATTTTGACTGCCGATTGTGTCACCACAATGCTTTCCAGTTTATTAAAATCAGGATGATGGTCGTTTTTCTGAAAAAACCTGCCTGCCAGCGGCTCCAGGTTATAGGTTGCAGCATAGTTGAAATCGGCATTGATAAAACCGCAGGTATAGGACTGGTCTGAACCGGATTCACCCAGTTTTTGGATCTGGAATATCCGGCCCAAAAAAGGGTCGCCCGGGGCACGGTTGGATGCTGCTGCGGCTTTGATGCTTGTATGTGCCGTCAAAGCGCCTTTAAACGCATCCATTTTGCCGATATACGTGCTGTCCCAATTGGTCAGACTGGGCGGATTGATCGTCATGACATGGTCAATGTCGACTCCCAGGTCTTGCCGGCTCATATAATTGATTTGCCAGGAAACCAACCAGGTGGCCGTTATGAGGGCAATCGAAGCGGTGAACTGAAACACCACCAGCCCTTTCCGAAGGCCACCGCCGCCCAGGCTTTTTTGGAACATACCTTTCAGCACGCCTGCTATCGACGACGACGATAACAGCCAGGCAGGATACGCTCCTGAAATAAGTATGCCCATGCAAATGAGTGCGGCCAATGCCAGTGGCATTGCATAAAGCCCTTCGGAAAACAGGCTCAACTTATCACTTTCTATATCAAAATTGGCTGAAAACCAGGGCTTTATGGCTTGTACAAGCGGTAAAGCGACCGCTGCCGCTGCCAGGTTGACCAACAGCGCTTCCGACATAAACTGACCGACCAACTGACCGCGGTTTGCACCGATGGCTTTGCGTACGCCCACTTCTTTGGCACGTTCGATAGCGCGCACCGAAGAAAGGTTGACATAATTGATCCAGGCAATGATGAGGATAAAAAAAGCGATGACCAACAGCGACCACACGGCTCTGCCGTTGGCGGTTTGTCCGATTTCATATTCCAGGTTTTTCGAATACAGATGAGCGTCTTTCAACGCTTGCAAACTGAACACTTCCTGGCTGCCCGACACTTTCGTGCCCTGAAAATAACGGTCGCTGAAAGCGGGAAATTTGGCCTGGAGTGCCGCTGCATCCGTACCCGGTTTCAGTTCGATAAAATGCCAGAAATCGGACCAGGTCCAACTCTCGGTCGCTTCTTTGCCCCGTTCTTGTGTGATGGTGGCAAACGAAGCGAGTACTTTGAATTGCAACAGCGAATTGGCGGGTACGTCTTCAAAAACCGCGGTGACTTTAAAAGGATTTTTGCCATTTCCTAAAAATAATTCCTTGCCGATAACCGCGCTGAAGTTGCCCTTTGCCCAGGGAAAATACACCTCGGCAACAGAACGTGCGACGGCCACCTCATAGGTTTCCTTCAATGATTGGTCGCCCTCTTTGGCGAGCACCGGAAAATCAAATATTTCCATAAAATGCTCGTCTGTCCAGAACACACCTTTTTGTTCTTCAATCTTGTCGCCGAGCCGGAGGAAGACCTTTCCGCTTTCCATTATCCGGGTGTGGTTGGCTATTTCCGGAAAATCCCTGGCCATGGCCCCTCCGATGGTAGGGTAGGTGATGGTGCCTTTTTGAATGGATTTGCCATCCTGGAAACGTTCGTTCACCACCCGGTAAATACGATCCGCTTTGGTGTGGAAGCGGTCAAAACTCATCTCATAACCAACATATTGAAGCAGCAACATGCAGGCGCCCATACCCGCAGCCAGTCCGCCGATAAGTATGGCAGATTGGCCTTTGTTTTTCCATAGGTTCCGCAGGGCAATCCTGTGAAGTCGCTGCGCAGTGAGTAGTTATCTGTTATCAGTTATTAGTTATCGGGGTGTTTCAGGCTGGAATTTGAGAG
>JAYSZC010000382.1:0-4427 GCA_043738235.1 Lewinellaceae bacterium
ATTATTGTTTTATAAATTGTTGGCTTTTAAAACGCTGCCCGGGGTGCACCGGGTTTTGAATTTGCAGCATATAGGCGCCTTTCGGCAGGTTTTGCAGCGGCACAACTGCCTGATCCTGAACATTTTTTACCTCAAAAAGTGTTTTGCCCTGCAGGTCGGAAATTTTCAAATCCGCGACCTGAACCGAAGCGGGTAATTGTACTACAAAAGACGTACCGGCATTTGGGTTGGGATATACAGACCAGTTTTCAGCCGAAATAGTTGCTTCGTCCACATCCACTACCGCACAACTCAGGGATTCCAGCAAGGTCGTCGCTTGTGTCCAGAACGTATCCAAATGGGGTTGGTATTGCACACCGCTGTAAACATTCGTGTGGCCGCCACCGGGCACGGTTTGTAAAAAATTCCACAAACCCACGGATTCAGCCTGCACGTGCAACAAACTGCTGCCCTCCAGGTACGCAATATTGGCAGCCAGTCCATACACATAGTTGACCGTTGCATCGGCAGTGCCGTGGATGCTCACTAGAGGCAGATTATTGGCGCCCACCCATTCTTTCCGGTACAAGCCTCCGGACATATTGACAACGGCCTTCGAATCGGATGCGTAGGTTCTGTTGGAAACGGTACCGCTGATACCTTCGAGACCGCCGTTGTTGTCAATAATCGTTTGCAAAAATGCAGGCACTTCATCATTTTCATCGAGCATACCGCAATGCAGGGCCGTTACGGCGCCCGCTGAATAACCGCCGATAAAAACATTGTTGGCGTCGATCCTATGCAGATTAGCCGTAGCAGCATCCTCGCGCAGGAAACGCACTGCCGCGCGCATGTCGCCGACAGCCTTGACAGCCGTATCAAAAACATCCAGCGAATCAGGGAAACCCAGCACGATGAATGGGAACAAACGGTATTGAATGCTCACAGCCACATATCCTTTGCGGGCAAGCAGTTCGCACCAGGGCTGCATATTGCTTTTATCACCGAAAACAAAACTGCCGCCATGGGCCAGTACCACGGCTGGCCGGGCACTGAGATTGTCGCCTTCCGGTTCATAGATGTCCATAGCCAGGGTAAATGAGTTATTGATATGCCCGACGGTAGGCGCATAGTTGACGGTGGTTTTTTTGACCGTTGTAAAAACATCATCAATATACCGCGCGCCATCGCAGCCGGGATTTTGGGCAGTCATTTTGCTGACAACTGCAAGCGTCAACAAACAACAGAAGAGGGTAATTTTTTTCATAAAAAATTGAATTTCAATATTATTCCTTTAGTCTTACCAAATCCACCCCCGAATCGCGGATCAGGCGGTTCAGCGCGGGCAGATCGTTTTCTTTTAAAGATTTCCAGCGTGACAATTGTTCATTTACCTGCTGAAAAAGGTGTTCGCGCACTTCTATGGATTGTTGGGTAGGCGGAAAATCACCGTCGGCATTCAGGCCCATCAGGTTGGCGAGTTTGTCGTTGAGCCGGACGGGGAAATTGAGCGGATCCTGGGAGCTCCGGTTTTTGGTCTGGTAAAACGCCTCTTCCACCAGCGTCATGCTGGAGTCGATGGCCGCAGCCCTGGTGCGGATCGGCTTGTACGTTTCCGTTTTGGGCAATCCTTCCGTCAGGCTATTGATTTGTTTGCGCAATTCACGAATCTGGCGGATAGCGCGGTGCATTTCGCTGAGTTTTTCGCCGACGGATTGTACAAAATCAAACTGCTGTACAAAAGTCTGCGTAGTAGCGCCACTGCGTGGGTCGGGCAGAATGTCGAAACGCTGTTCTTCGGTTTTTCCGGCGGCTGAAACCCGTAGCCGGTACGTGCCGGGTACCGCTTTGGGGCCTGTGAGGTTGTAGCTCCAAAGCACCATGCCTTCAAATTTTTCGGCATCTGGATAGCGCATATTCCACACAAACAGGTTGCCACCCGCTTTCGGCTCTATTTTTCCGCCCCGTTTTTCCCAGGCCGCTGGCAGGGTTTTATTGGAAAACAGTTTGATGGTATCGCCGTCGTTTTCCAGAATAACAATGGTAACCGTATCTTTTTCAGCGGGTTTGTTTTGCAAAAAATAGTGAACCAGCGTACCATTCGCATGGTTTTCACCCGTTGTTTTGGAATCTTTCACCGAGCCGCCGCGCATACGATAAGCAGGGGCAGGCTGGAAAAGATGCAGTTTTTTTTGCGCCAGATCGCCCTTTGACAGGAAATCGGGGGCGGCCGCAATTTGTTGCACCGGCGAAAGGTCATCAATGCTCCACAGCGACCGGCCTTGCGTGGCGGCAATCAGGTGGTTGTCTCGAATGGTCAGGTCTGTGATAGGTACGATGGGCAGATTGAGTTGAAATTTCTGCCACTGGCTGCCATCGGTAAAACTGATGTACATCCCTTCTTCGGTGCCGGCGTATAAAATACCCGCGTGTTTGGGATCGGCGCGCACCACCCTTGTAAAGTGCTCGTTGTCAATACCATTGGTAATTTTCGTCCAGGTTTTGCCATAGTCTTTTGTGCGGTACAGATAGGGGCGGTAGTCGCCGGATTTATAACCCGTACAGGCTATGTAACACCCGCCGTCGCTGTGCGGATCGGCCTCCAGGGAATTAATCATCGTCCATTTGGGCAAATCGGGAGGGGTAACATTCGTCCAGGTTGCGCCGCCGTCGCGACTGATGTGTACCAGTCCGTCGTCGGAGCCGGTCCACAATAGATCCTTCACCCGGGGGCTTTCGGCAGCGGCAAAAATGGTGCAGTAGTATTCAACGCTGGTATTATCCTGCGTGATAGGCCCGCCCGACGATTTCTGCCGGGTTTTGTCGTTGGTAGTCAGGTCCGGGCTGATGGTTTGCCAGCTTTGCCCTTCGTTGGTGGTGACGTGCAAATGATTGGATGCGGCGTACAGTTTTTTGGGATCGTGCGGGCTGAAGAAAATGGGAAAATTCCATTGGAAACGGTATTTGGCATCATCCGCGCCGTGGCCCATATTGTCTTCGGGCCAGACGTTGATCGGCCGGTTGCTTCGGTTTTTGTGATCCATCCGGCTCAAAAAGCCGTGGTATTCGCCGCCGTAGACGATGTCAGGATTGAGCGGATCCACGGCAATATGGCTGCTTTCGCCACCGGCGGTCGACTCAAAATCGCGATCCGTAATGGCCGATCCATCACTGCGGTGGCTGATACGGATGCTGGTATTATCCTGCTGGGCGGCATAAATACGGAAAGGGAAATGATTGTCCGTGGTGACGCGGTAAAACTGGGCAGTCGGCTGGTTGTGGTACGTGCTCCAAGTTTCGCCGCCATCGTAACTGATCTGAGCGCCGCCGTCGTCGCCGATGATCATCCGCCGGGGGTCTTCGGGCGCTATCCACAGGTCGTGGTGGTCGCCGTGCGGCGCGTTTTTAGTGCTGAAAGTTTTGCCACCGTCTTTGCTTTTGTGGTAAGCGACATTCATCACATACACCACCTCTTCATCTTTGGTGTCGGCATACACCCGGGTGTAGTACCAGGCGCGCTGACGCAGGGAGCGGTCTTCGTTTACTTTTACCCATTTTTTACCGCCGTCGTCGGAGCGAAACAAACCGCCGCTCTGGCTTTCCACCATCGCCCAGACGCGGTCGGGCCGAACGGCGCTCACCGTGACGCCGATGATCCCGATGGTATCTTTCGGGAAACCTTCCATGCTGTTCAATTCCTTCCAGGTATCGCCGCCGTCCGTACTTTTCCAGAGGCCGCTGCCTTGTCCGCCGCTGCTCAGATCATAAGGCGTGCGACGTACTTTCCAGAAAGCGGCGTACAGAATACGCGGGTTGGTGGGATCCATGCACAAGTCGACGGCGCCGGTATTGTTGTTGACAAAATGTACACGTTGCCAGGTCATACCGCCGTCTTTGCTGCGGTAAATGCCGCGTTCTTCGCTAGGTTTATATAAATCGCCCAGCACAGCTGCATACACCAGGTCATGGTTTTGCGGATGTATGCGAATGCGCGGGATGTGCCGGCTGGATTTTAAACCGATGCTTTTCCAACTGCGGCCCGCGTCCTCTGTTTTCCATATACCGCTGCCGTAGGCCACATTGCCCCGAACCGTCACCTCTCCCCCACCCACATAGATGACATTGTTGTCGGACGGCGCCACCTCGATCGCGCCGATGCTGCCGCCGAAATAACCGTCGGAGATATTTTCCCAGGTACGTCCGCCGTCCTGGGTGCGCCATACGCCGCCGCCGGTAGCGCCGAAATAAAACAGGTTGGGTTTGCCGGCCACGCCAGTCACTGCTGCGGAACGGCCTCCGCGAAAGGGGCCGATATTGCGCCAGGAAAGAGATCCCAACAGCGGTTCCGAAACGAGCGGCGTCGATTCCGGGCTGCTTACCACAGTCGGTTTGGCCTTTGTTTTTTGAGCAAAAAGGGTGGTAAATGCAAACAGCAGCAGAATGGTACT
>JAYSZC010000383.1:0-36040 GCA_043738235.1 Lewinellaceae bacterium
TCCCCATCCACTCTACGAGGGAAAAATCCGAATCTACCTTAAAAAACCCATCGCCACGCCCCCGTCCACATTCAGCGCATTGCCCGTCGACTTGTTCAACAATCCGCCGACAAAAGCGAAACAGGCATTGGCGATGTCTTCCGGCAAAATGATCTCGTTGAGCAAGGTTCGTTTGGCGTAGTAAGCCGGCAGTTCCTCCACTGCAATACCGTATGCTTTGGCGCGGCCTTCCGCCCAGCCGCCCGACCAGATATTGGAGCCGGCGATGACGGCGTCGGGATTGACGGTGTTTACCCGGATTCGGTCGGCGCCCAGTTCCGCTGCGAGCAGGCGCGTGAGGTGGGCCTGGGCTGCTTTGGCGGAGCCATAACCCGCGTTGTTGGGGCCGGCCACCACCGCATTTTTGGAAACAATATTCACGATATCGCCGCCCAAACCCTGCTTGCGCATGACTACAACACCCGCCTGGCTGACTAAAAACTGACCTTTTACGAGAATATCATACAATTTATCCCAGTTTTCTTCCGTGTGTTCCGCAATGGGTTGGGAAATGCTGATACCCGCATTATTTACCACAATATCTACGCCGCCGAAAGCGAGGCAGGCATCATGCAGCGCAGATGCAATAGACTGGCTATCCGTCACATTGAGTGTTGTAGCGGCCACCGCATCTTTTCCAAATGCCTGTAAAAATTCGGCCTTGGCCTCCGCCAGACGCTCGGCATTCAGGTCGTTCAGCACCACACAGGCGCCTTCTTCGGCGAAGCGCCGGGCAATAGCCTTGCCTATGCCGCCAGCCGAACCCGTCACCAAAGCCACCCGACCGCTGAGCAGTTTGGGTTTGGGCATGCGTTGTAGTTTTGCTTCTTCCAGTAGCCAGTATTCGATGTCGAACGCCTCCTGCCGGGGCAGCGAGGTGTATTCGGAAATAGCTTCCGCGCCGCGCATCACATTGATGGCGTTGGTATAAAACTCGGCAGCGACGCGGGCGGTCTGTTTGTCTTTGGCAAACGTGAACATACCCACGCCCGGCCACAAAATCACCACTGGATTGGGGTCGCGCATGGGCGGGCTATTCGGTCTGCGGCAGATGTTATAATATTCGGCATACATATTCCGGTAAGCCTCGAACAGCGGCGACAGTTTTTCTTTAATGGCTGAAACGTCGGATACATCTTCGTCGGGCTTCAGATTCAATACCAGCGGTGAAATTTTTGTCCGCAAAAAATGGTCGGGACAGGAAGTACCCAAGGGCGCCAGGCGTTCCAGGTTGTTGGAATTGATAAACTGCAACACGCGTTCGTCTTCCGAAAAATGGCCCACCATGCGCGTTTGGCTGGAGCAAAACCCGCGCAGAACGGGCGCGAGCGCGGCGGCTTGTTGCTGCGCCGGAGTGAGCGCCGAACTTCCAGAAAGTCTGAAACTTTCGGGAAGTTGCACTTTAGCGCCGCCAAGCACAGGCCGGGTTTTGCCATAGTTTTTTTCCAGGTAATCCGCGCAGGTTTCGATAACCTCCAGCGTGTTCATATAACTTTCGTAAGCCGTATCGCCCCAGGTGAACAAGCCGTGTGAGCCGAGCATGATACCGCGCAGCGCAATGCCCTTCCGGGCGTTTTCTTCCAGGCAATCCAGCAGTTGCAGGCCCAGGTCGAAACCAGGCCGCTGCCAGCCCACCCAGCCGATGGCGCCGCCGAAAAGTTCTTCGGTAATACGCTGTCCGTCTTTTGCAGCAGCGATGGCTATAGCCGCATCGGGGTGCAGGTGGTCGATGTGCCGGAAGGGTAAAAAACCGTGCAGCGGCGTATCGATGGAAGGCGCTTTGGAAGCGAGGTCGTAGATGCAGTGGTTGAACAGTTCGACCATTTCGTCCTCCTGTTCAAGGCCGCGATACACATTTTTGAGGCTGCGCAGACGTTCGACGTAAAGCGCTGCCAGGCCGCTGCGTTTCATAGTACCGAGGTCGCCGCCGGAGCCTTTCACCCACATCACTTCCACCGCTTTTCCGCTGAGCGGGTCTTTGGCCGGGGCTTTGCAGGAAGTATTGCCGCCGCCGTAATTGGTCAGCCGGAGGTCGGCGCCGAGCAAATTGGAACGATACACCAGCAGGGCTACTTCGTCGCCTGCAAGTTCGGCTGCTTTGGATTCGTTCCAGAGGTAGGAAACGTGTTGGAAAGTTTGTACTGCCATGTTAATATATTTTTCCGAGTAAATTTAAAATTAAATTTTAAATTTACTCGGTTAATTTATATTTTTGTCGAATGATTGAACGTTTGCTTTCAAAAAGAATCCTTCGGGATTTGAGTTGGTCTCCAATAATCGGCCTTATCGGTTCGAGACAGGTCGGTAAAACAACGCTGGTCAAGCACCTGCAATCGCAGATCGCAAAACCCACGCTTTACCTCGACCTTGAACTCCGGGAAGACTGGTTTAAACTGGAGGATGCTCAAACCTACCTTTCTGGTCATGCTGACAAATGCGTCATCATCGATGAAATTCAGGTGCGCCCGGAGTTGTTTGCGTTGTTGCGGGCATTGACCGACCAAAAGCGGGAACCTGCCAGATTTATATTGCTCGGTTCGGCTTCGCCACATATTGTCAAACTGAATACCGAGACGCTTGCCGGTCGAATTGCCTACCATGAGTTGCCGCCCTTTTCTTATTCTGAAATCCGCAACCTTTTTTCGCAAGAGGAACACTGGCTGCGAGGCGGCTTCCCCGGTTCTTTGCTCGCCCCGGAAACTTTTATCAGCCGAAAATGGCTCGACGATTTTACAGAAACCTTCATCCACCGTGATCTTTCCCGCCTGGGTTTTGCAGTACCTGCCGGTCTCTTGCGCAATATGCTTTCCATGTTGGCGCATTTGCATGGAGGCGCATTCAATGCCAGTGCGCTGGCTGCCTCGCTGGGTGTGACCAGCCCGACCGTCAATAAATATCTCGAACTGCTGGAAGGCAGTTTTTTGATACGCAGGTTGCCGCCTTATTTCGTCAACCTCGGTAAACGGCTGACCAAATCGCCCAAACTCTATCTCCGCGACAGCGGCCTGCTCCACTACCTTTTGCGCGTGTTCGATATGGAAAATTTGCGCGGAAACCCTGCCGTCGGCGCTTCCTGGGAAGGCTACGTTATTGAGCAAATTATCCGGGAAGCCCCTGAATTTTCCGATTTTTACTATTACCGAACGCAACATGGCGCAGAAGTAGATTTACTTATGATTACCCCGAAAGGCAAAAAAGTGTGCATGGAGATTAAGTTTTCCATTTCACCGAGTATTTCCAAAGGTTTCTACCAGAGCATTGCCGATTTACAGTCCGATTTCAATTACGTTATTACACCCGGCGGAGAACGCTTTGACAGAAGTGACGGACTGCGTATTTGCCCTTTGTCGATCTTTTTGGAAAAAGAGTTACCCTCTTTTGAATGAGTGTTTCAAAAATGGCATGGATCAAAAATCCGTCTCTTCCTTTTAATCCGTGTTCCTTTTCCGCCTGGATAAGGCATTTCAGATTTGACAACTTGAAAAAAAGTTGTCAAATCACATCGAATTCCCCCAGCCCACAATGAACACGGACAACAAAATCACCCCAATGCCTACAATAACCGTCGCCAACGTGCGGCGGCTCACCCCTTTCCATTCTTTCAAAAACAGTCCCCAGGCGCTGGAAATCAGGATAATGAAAGCCATGTGCAGAATCCAGGAACTGGCGCCGTTGCCGAGTTTGGACTCGCCCATGCCGTAGAAAAAGAATTGCATAAACCAGGTGGTGCCCGCCAGCGCTGCCCAGCCGTAATTACTCAGCAAAGGCGATTTGACATTCCGGTAGTCGCCAAAAGACTTGTTGCGCGCATTGAGCACCATACTCCACAGGAAATTGGTGGTCAGGCCGCCCCAAAGCAGCACCACAAAAATCACGTTGTTCTGGAAAAGCGGGTTGGCGCCGCGTTCGATGGCTACGTGCGCCATGTCTTTTCCGGCCTCGATGCCGAAGTTGAAACAGGCCGAGAGGATGCCGGAAATGGTAGCAACGATCAGCCCTTTTACCAGGTTAAATTCTGCTACGCCTTCTTTTTTGGCCGCATCGTCCAGTTCGCGTTCTTTCAGCATACCCGCTCTGCCGCAAATGGCGATACCCGCCAGACAAACCAGGACGCCGAATAAAATCAACTGTCCGCCGGAACTGGCAAACATCTCGCCGATGCCGACTTTACCTGCAACAGGGTTGATCGCATAATACATGGAAGGTACCAGCGCTCCGAATGCCGAACAGTATCCCAAAGCGACGCTCATGCCGAGACTCATGCCCAGATAGCGCATCGAAAGGCCGAAAGTCAGTCCGCCGATGCCCCAGAGCAGCCCGAAAAAGTATGTCCAAAAAATGGTACTGCCATCGGTGCTGCGGATAATACCCATAAAATCGGGCACCGTCAGCGTGGCGGCGACAAAGGGCACAATCAGCCACGAAAACACGCCGCCAACGATCCAGGCGCTTTCCCAGGACCAACCCTTGACCCGCCGGAAAGGCACATAAAAACTACCGGACGCAAAGCCGCCGATGAAGTGAAAAATGATACCGAATACTACTTCCATGATTATTCCATTATGGTTGATAAAAGTTGATAAGGGTTGATGAAGGTTGATATTCAAGCGCTCGAAAAGAGTAAAATCGCTTCATTTTCGAGCAGTTGAATATCAACCTTATCAACCTTTATAAACCCTCATCAACCTGTTGAGACAACTGCCTAATTATTTTCTTTCTTCCCTTCAAATGACATCCCCATCGCTTCCAGTTTCACCCCGATCACCTTGCCGCCGCTGTCGCGCACAAACTGGAACATCGCCTGCCCGTTCGCATCGAAACGGTCGGCAGTGGAGGTCGCTTTCAACGCGCCCTTTTCTCCGCCATTGTCGGACATCAGGCTTCCGTTCTCGACGCTGAATTTGATAAATTCAAAAGGAAGTCCCGAGAATTTGTACTTCCCGGCAAAAGCCTCCAATTCGGAAACCGCAAGTTGTGCACCGGGCATACTGGCCGCAAGCGCTTCCGCCGCGAGCATTTCAGGCGTTTGAAATTTGATACCGGTCAGTACAAACAAACTCTGTCCTGCAGGCGCCTTTTCATTTTTGAAAACGAGGTAAATATTATGTAGCCCGGCAGGTGCGTTCAAAGGTGCAATGACTTTTTCAGCTCCAAACCCGGGCTTTTCCGATGCTTCGATAAAAGCGGTTTGTCCCACCAAAGGCCCATCCGGTTTATCCAGGCGTAGTTCCAGCAAACCGCCGGCGGCATTCATACCTTCTTTGGGGGCAGATACCATAAAATCTACCTGGCTTATTCCGGCCAGATCGAGTTGTTCAAACATAATCCAGGAGCCTGAACTGCTCACGATAGTCAGTTTGGTAGCGCCGAAAGTCATTTTTTGTATTTTTTCGTACTGACTGCCCATGTGCGGGTTCATGGAAGGATTGCGCAGCACATAGACCTGCTCTGAGGTCTGAGCAGGTAAACCCATGAATCCACGATCTTTGTACGCTGCACGCAACAGGTACACACCCTCTCCCTTATCGCCTTCCGGTACGGCAGCCACGAATTCGCCTTCCGTAGCCAGCCGGGGTTTTACGTCGGCCAGACTGAGGATGTAATCGGCAATGACTTCAGCATCCGCCTGTTTGATTTGTGGGTGCGCCGCCATGGCTATATCGCCCCAGGCGCCGCTGCCGCCATTGATGATTTTATCGGCGATCAGTTTTACTGCATCTGCCTGGCCTTTGTATTTCTGTGCCACGAGGCGGTATTCCGGGCCTACGGATTTTTTATCCGCAAAATGGCAGGACTGACAGTCGCTACCGGCCATCAGTTTGGCGCCGGGCGCAAAGGAAGCCGAGGCGTCTGCGTCGCGGTGACCACGCGCAATGGCTTCTTTATCATAACCTTCTGCCAGATAATCAGCGGTAAACACAACGGCGTTATCGTTGATTGTTCCCATGGCAAGGCTGCCGTCTTCTTTATCCGTTACTTTCACTGCGTAGTTGATTTTTTGGTTGGGGAAAAAGAAAGAGCGATTGGTGTTGGCGCCCAGTTCAAGTTCGAGTTTGGGCGGTTCATTGCCCGCCACCAGATCGAGCGAGCGGCTGTTGCTCAAGCCCTGGGGATCGGTCACGGTAAGCGTGGCCTTGTACACCCCTTTCTTTTTCAGTGTCAAGCTGGGATTGGCCGTGGTAAATACCTGCGCTTTGCCCTTGCCCGCCGCTGGAGCAATTTTCCATTCGTAGCGCAGCGCATCGCCGTCGTAATCTGTTGTGCCTTCCGAAGAAAGCTGCAGGGTCAGCGGCACAGCGCCTGCTGTCTGGTTGGCGCTGACATTCACCACCGGTTTGCGGTTGCCGGCGCTGTATTCGATGCGGACCAGGCGGGCGTCGTCGTTCTCCTGAAACCAGCCGGTGCCGTATTCGAGCATCCAGAGGTCGCCGTTGTGGTCAAATTCCATGTCCATGGGATTCGAGAATTTTTCGCTCGGCATAAAGCGTTCCATCGAAACGAAATTGCCTGCCGCATCCATCGTCACCGCCATCATCCAGCCGCGCATCCAGTCGTAGATGAGTAGTTTGCCTTCGTAATAATCCGGGAAAACGCGCGCCGCGCCGGAAAAGTCATTTTTATAAAAAACTGGTCCCGCCATGGCATTTCGACCGCCTGTGCCGACCAGCGGAAATTCCTTGGAGGCATCATACGGGTACCAGATAAATGCTTTTTGAGCGGGTGGCAGCACTTCCTGACCGGTGTTGTTCGGCGATTGATTCAGCGGTTTTTCCACCTGGTAATAAGCGGCGGCAGTGCTGTCGGCGTAGTTATAATCGCGGTATGCCTGGTTGTCGCCCACAAAATGCGGCCAGCCGAAATTACCGGCCCGACGCGCCTGCCCCACTTCGTCGTAGCCTATCGGGCCGCGCAAAGAATCGGGTTTACTGGCATCGGGGCCGACTTCACCCCAATACACGAAACCTGTTTTATGGTCAACAGAGATTCGGAACGGATTGCGGTGGCCCATACTGAAAATTTCCGGGCGGGTTTTGGGGGCGCCTTTTGGGAACAGGTTGCCCTCCGGCACCGTGTACGTGCCATCGGCCTGCGGGCGGATGCGGATGATTTTGCCGCGCAGGTCGTTGGTATTGGCCGACGATTTTTGGGCATCCCAGGGGCCGCGGCCCGGACGTTCGTCGATGGGTGCATAGCCGTCGGCACGCGGGCTGCTGTTGTCGCCCGTAGAAAGATAAAGATTGCCCGCTGCGTCCCAGGCGATGGAGCCGCCGGTGTGGCAGCATTCTTCGCGTTGCACAGCCACTTCCAGCAATACTTTTCTGGAATCCATCAGCAGTTCGTCGCCGCGCAATTCATAGCGGGCCAGGATATTTTTCGGCTCGTTGCCGGCAGGCGAATAGTAGAGGTAAATCCAGTGGTTTTGTTCAAAATTCGGGTCTTTACTCAGGCCGAGCAATCCGTCTTCAGCTTCCGATTCTTTGCCTTCTTTGCTGGTGTATTTGGTGCTGACCGGGATGGTGGCGATGGTGCGCACATCTCCTCTTTTTGGGTCGTAGAGTTTCAAATCACCATGTCGTTCGATGAACAGCACCCGCCCGTCGCGGAAAGTCGTCAGTTCCATGGGTTCGTTGAGTTTTTCCTTCAGAACCACCTTTGTAAAGCGGTTTTCCTCCGGCATCAACTGCGTTCGTACTTTGCCGTAATTCAGATTGGCATTCATCACCCAGCGCAAACCTTCGAGCAGGTGGCGCAGGAAAAGCGGCTCCGAGTAAGTCTCATCCGTGTGACCCAGGCTGGTGTAAAAGGCCCGGCCGCCGTCGTATTCGTGGTACCAGGCGGATGGGTGCCAGTCGCCCATGGTGCCGCCGATGTAGGTTTTTTCATCAATGGTAAGCAGCACTTTTACGTCGGGATTCATGTTTTTAAAACTGTAAAACTCGTCCATACGCTTCCAGGGATCGGGTAAAAAAGACGTTGAAGCGTGGGTTTTATCGTGAACGTGGTACTCACCGGGTTGAACATTGCTCGGCGTGGACGGGTGGTCTTTGAAATAAGCGCCGGCCAGTTTGCCATACCAGGGCCAGTCGTATTCTGTGTCCGTTGCGGCATGGACGCCGAGATAGCCGCCGCCTGCCTGGATATAGCGTTCAAAAGCATTTTGTTGGAGCGGGTTGAGCACATCGCCGGTTGTATTCAGGAAAATCACCGCAGCATACCGGCGCAGGTTTTTTTCGTTGAACAGCGTAGCATCTTCCGTCGTATCCACCGAAAAACCATTTTCGACACCGAGTTTCTGAATGGCGGCCTTGCCGGCGCCAATGGAGGCGTGTCGAAAAACGGTTGTTTTACTAAAGACCAATATCCTGTTTTGAGCAAAGGAAAAGGTGTAACATATACCTAGCAAAAGGTTTATCAGGGCAATTCTTACGACGAGTTGAAAAAGATGTTGAATCATATAGAATGAAATTCATTAAATGTGTGAAATGGAAATAAACGACCAAAAGTAATAGCAATCACAGCAGTGTATACTTCGCTTACTCCCGTACGCCTTCAAATTGTCCCCCCATAATCGTCACTGTCAGACCAATTACCTTACCCGCTGCATTTCGGGTAAAGCGCACAGGCGCTTCTCCGCCCAGAAAAACATCTTTCTGCTCCGGATCGGGTTCGAGCGTTTGGGTAGAAAAAAGCACTTTGGATACCAATACGCCTTTTTCATCCACTATTTCGATATGTTGGAAAGGCAAACCTTCCACTTTATACTTGCCTGTGTAGTCGCTGAAATTGACTTTGACTATTTTGACACCGCCGCCTGCCACAACGAATCGGTATTTCCCGGAGCCGACTTTCAGCACAACATGGCCGTTTTCCATGCCTGTTACCCGGATATCGGGAACTTCGGCGAGCGGTTTCCCATTTTCCGTAATATCTGCCGCAGCTAATGCGGGGATATAAACGGTTCCGGTGGTGTTGGCCGGAATTTCCACTTCCAGCGTCAGGTTTTTTTCGTCGCGTTGCCAGCGGCTGGCTGCCAGGCCGTACAAAGTTTGCTGGTCTGCCGCCGCCTGCGTAAATCCGCCGCCGGGCCGGGGTTGAATACGGATGGATTTATAACCCGGCGCATCGGCATCGAGGCCTGTCATCACGCGGTACATCCAGTCGCCGATGGCGCCGTAGGCATAGTGGTTGAAAGAATTCATGGATGCCTCCTGGAAAGTGCTGTCGGGCTTGATGCCGTCCCAGCGTTCCCAGATGGTGGTAGCGCCCATCGTAACGGGGTACAGCCAGGACGGGTAGGTTTTTTGATTTAACAGTTTGTAGGCCAGGTCGTTGTAGCCGAAACGGGTCAGGACATGGCAGATGTAAGGCGTACCGAGAAAGCCCGTGGTGAGGTGATTGTTGTAACTTGAGATATTGTCCGCCAGGTTTTGGGCTGCCTTGGCGCGCTTGTTTTCCGGCAGCATATCAAATTGCAGGGCCAATACATAAGCCGTTTGAGTGGGCGAAGCAGGGCGTCCGTTGGGGGAAATGTACTCGTTCAGGTAAGCGGTTTTTATTTTTTTCAATAATTCGGAATAAGCCGCCACCTCGTCTTTTTTACCCAATACTTCCGCTGCATTGATTAAGAGTTGGGTGGAATGCGCGTAAAAACACTGCGCAATCAGGTATTTGTCGGTAATGGCCGAGCGGCCGTCTCTGTCGTCGTTGATGCTGTAAAACAGCCAGTCGCCGAAGTGAAAACCCGTGTTCCAGAGGTCGTTTTTGCTTTTTGCGCGCATAAATTCGACCCAGGCTTTCATACTCGGGTACTGGTCTTCGAGGATGCGGCGGTCGCCGTAAGCGAGCCACATATTCCAGGGAATGATGGTGGCCACGTCAGCCCAGCCGGTGGAGGCGCCCTGGGTTGGCCCCAGCACATTGGGTATGACCCAGGGTACCATGCCGTTGGGTTGCTGGTCGGCTGCTACATCTTTAAGCCATTTGGCAAAAAAGTTATGCACGTCGAAATTGTACGCAGCCGTGCGACTGAAGGCCTGCGCGTCGCCCGTCCAGCCCAGCCGTTCATCGCGTTGCGGGCAGTCGGTCGGCACATCGAGGAAGTTGCCGCGCTGGCCCCACTGGATGTTTTTTTGAAGTTGGTTGACCAATGGATCGGAAGTGCTGAAACTGCCCGTGGGTCTCATAGCGGAGTACAGCGCGACCGCCGTTATGTTTTCGGGTTTTAATTCGCCGGGGTAACCTGTAATTTTAGCGTAGCGGAAACCGTGGAAAGTGAAGTGCGGTTCGAAGGTTTCGTAGTCAGAATTGACAACTTTTGAAAAGTTGTCAATTCTTTCGCCGCGCAGTATCCAGTTATCGGTGCAGTGTGCAGCGCGCAAGTTATCGGTGTAAAAATTGCCCTGTTTGTCCAATACTTCGGCGAATAGCAGCACGACGCGGTCGCCGCTTTTCCCTTTCGCTTTCAATTCGACCCAACCGACGAGGTTTTGCCCGAAATCGGCCACTAATTCGCCTTTGGGCGTTCGGAAAATATTGACCGGCGTAAAGGTTTCGCGCTTGCGAATCGGTTCGTTGTAGGTGCCGATGAGATTGTCTTTGGGGATATCTTTCACCGCCGCAGCACTCCATTTCGAGTCGTTGAAACCATGCGAAGACCAGCCCTGCTGCTCCAGGCGAGCATCGTAGGTTTCGCCGTGGTAAATTTCCGAACTGCGGATGGGGCCGTCTGTGGAACATTTCCAGCCGGCATCGGTGCCGATGGTTTCCCGGCTCCCGTCGGCGTACAGGATGTCGAGTTGCAAAAGCAGCGCTACATCGGAGCCGTAAAACTCCTTGTCGTTGGCGAAACCGATGTAGCCGCGCCACCAGCCGCTGCCGAGTGTGGCCCCGATGGTGTTGGCGCCATTGGTGAGCAATTTTGTTACATCGTAGGCCTGGTACTGGATGCGTTTTTGATAGGCGGTCCAGCCGGGTGTGAGGTAGTCCTGACCGACGCGCTGACCATTGATCTGTGCTTCATACAAACCGTGCGCGGTGATATAGGCCGTTGCCGAAGCGATTTTTTTCTTAGTCGTAAATTCTTTGCGGAACATGAGACTTGGATGCGCAGGGTCTTCCGGCGCCGGAAGCCCTATCCACTGCGCTTTCCAGTCTGCAGCGCTCAGAAGTCCCATTTGCCAGGAGGCCGGCGCTGTCCAGTCGGATACATTTCCCGCGTTGTCCCAGACCCGCACGCGCCACCAGTAGCCGACGCCCGACTGCAATGCGGGGCCGCCGTATGGCACCCAGACCGAGGCATCGGACTGAATTTTGCCGGACTTCCAGAGTAGTTTTTTTCCTGCTGAAAGTTCAGCCTGGCTGGCGGCTACCTGGATTTCATACGCGGTTTGCAGCACGTTGCGGCGCTCGGCGGCGAGTTGCCAGCTGAAGCGCGGCTGCGTCACGTCGAGGCCGATCGGGTTGTCGAGGTTTTCAATGCGCGGGTACAGGACGCGCACTTGCGCCTTTGCTGCGTGGCAGATAAGGATTAGGGCGATGATCAAGATTGATTTAAGATTCATGTGTCGATTTTTTTATCATTGTGCAATTAAAACACGGAGATACGGACTAGCCACGAATTTTTATTTCTTTTCCAGAATTTTAACCGGTCCCATCAGCCCTGAAGGCAATAATGCTGCGTCGGCCTGGTAAAATGGCATGGTGGTGTAGCTTATTTTTTGGGTTATGCCGGGCTGCTGGTCGCCGATAAGCCTGTTTACCCAGAGGTTAGTGACTTTCACTTCGAGGGTATTTTGGCCCGGTTTCAGGGCGGCAAGGAGTTTAACCCTGAATGGTTTTTTCCAGACGGTACCCAGCGATTTTCCATTTAAAATCACTTCCGCGATGTTTTTTACCTCTCCGAGATCTATTTCAAAGCTTGCGCCTGTGGTTGTTTTGGGCGCCGTGAAGGTGGTGCTGTACGTAGCGGTTCCTGAAAAATATTTGATGCCTGCATCCGGGTTTTCCGTCCAGGATTGTAATGCCAGGAAAGTGGCGGTTGCCGGTGCGCCGCGTTTTTCAGGAAAGGAGACGCTCCAGGGGCCGTCAATGCTCAGCAGTTGTGTTTCTTTTACTTTCGGCAATGTGAAAGCAAGTGCAGGCGCTTTGCCTTCAAAAACAACAAAAAACGCTTCATGCGACTCCAGATGCAGGGGTATGATGGTCTGGCCGCCTTTGATCTGGTAGGATACTTTGCGCACTTCGCCTGTCTCCGGGTGCCAGATTTTGGCTACTTTTCCGGAAACCCTGAACGTAGCCTCTATGTCCTGTGCCCGGTCATTCCGGTTATCGACCCAATAGATGTCCCGATCGACTGTTTTCCGGTGCACATAGAGTACTTCGGTATCGTTCGAGGGCTTGGTGTACGTGAAATCGGCATTAATTTTTAAGTCGGAAAGCACTTTGTCCAGGGCCTGATTGGACCGCACATGAGCCTTTGGTTTTCCCCAAACTTCCGCAACGATGGCCTGAAATTCGGCCTGGTTGTCGCTCAGGCTGGGTGTTTTTTCCGGTACTACGCCCGTAACGGTTACGCCCGCTTTTACCAGATCCCGTATTTTTTTCAACACCGGCAGCGACATGGTTTTTGCGTTTTCGTCCAGTACCAGCACGGTGTACGTCATGCCACTCGCAGTCGTCATTTTACCATTTTTGGCTGTAATTATACGCAGCAGGGCGTCGGCATTGACAAAATCGTAGTTGTAGCCTGTGGGAATCTCCGGCATTTTTTTGCCAAAAAGAGAGGTGATATTGTTGTCTTCTCCATAAAAATAGAGGATATCGGCTACAAATTTGCCTTGTTGCAGCATGAAACAACTGCGGGAAAGATAGGCTGTCCATGCGCTTGCCTGTTCCGCCCAGGTTTCGTGCCGGGTGAACCATTGCCCGAATGGGCCGAGGCCGAAACCCGGCTGTTTGTCGTCCAAAGGTTGATGCACTGAAGTGTGTATGACGAAGCGGTTCAAGCCGTTTGCCAATTCGAGGTCGGCAGAAGATTTCAGGTTTTCGGGGTGATAGGACCATGCCAGGCCGCCCACTCCCAGGGCCGTAAGCGATTCGGCTGCCACCAGGTTTTGACCATAAATATGCGCCACGGACGCCGATTCCCGGATATCCGCCGTGTATTTGAGTTGACTGAACCCGTTCATGACAGAGGGTGTCCACAAGGCAGACATCGGAACAGCGGCTGTCCGTTTTACGTCCATACCATCGGCCATCAATGCCCGCCCATCTTCGTGCGATTCGGTGTAACGTTTCATACCGCGTTGTTTCAGCAACGTCGTCAATCCATCGTAATGGTATTCCACGATCATTTCCCCGATTGTTTTGCGGTAATCCCAGAGGAAGTTTTCGCCGGCTTCAGCGCTTTTGACAATCCGTCCGGTCAAAACAGGCATCCAGGGCAAGAGGCTGTAACCCCGGCGTTTTTCAAATTCCTGCGGCATATTATTCGTCCAGTTTTGCACGCCGGCTTCCCAACTATCGGTGATGACATATTGAAGTCCGCCTTTGTCGCCCATCAGACCGCCTGTTGCGTCCTTGTATTTGTCGAGGTAGGTATTAAAATAGGCATTGATGGCCGTTGGGTTCAATTTATCCACCTCCAGGCCTGTCGCTTCGGGCGAAGCCGGGTGGTTTTGTTTGCCTGTCAGGGAATAGCCGAACCGGACAATATTCCAGTTTCCGGCGGGCACCGCCCAATTCAGCGTACCGTCTGCCTGGAGTTTACCGGTCAGATCAATCACCTCCTCAATGGCTTCTGTGGAAGCCGGCGTCGGATTCGTATAGGAATTATTGGAAATGGCATAACCTGCTTTTTCTTCAAATCTGTTGATGCGCATACCCGTGTGCAACACCACTTCTGCTACATCGGTACCCAGGGACGGCTTCGGGGCACTTGGAGGAAGCCCCGCGAACATGGCGCCGAGATCGGGCACCGGCGGCGGATTATTGAAGGTAATTCTGAAAAATTTGGCTGAAACAGCCGGGAATGCGATGGTTTGCTGCAATGTATTTCCGGCAGGGATAAAACATATTCTTTTGAAATGCACGCCATCATCGCTCGATTCAAGGCTGCGGTCTTCTTTCTTTTCTCCAAACAAACCAAAAGGCCCCCTGTCGCCGCCACCGACGACCGTAACGGCTTTTATGCTGACGGGCTGCGCAAAAGCATATTGAATCCACGCCAATCCTTTTTCCAAATCAGTGGGCAAAAGGCTGGTTTTTGACAGATTTCCGTCCGTCAATTGTGTCAGATCAAAACTGCCGCCGCTGGATGTAATGGCGGGTTTTAAATCGCTCAACAACAATTCTGTGTCGGGTAGTTTGTATGCGACCACCGAAATATCCCGGTAGTATTCGGGCAATTTGGATACATGACCCGTAAGCATATCACCGCCCAGGGGTATATCCCGAAAAACGCCTGTTGTAGCGGGTGGTTGAGGCAGCTTGCCGGAAAAGGTCTGACCGCCTTTCACAGGGGTTTCCGTCCAGACTATTTTTTTCATGCCATCGGCAGGCATTACCCAGGGGCCGCCACTTTCACTCCAGCCGGGAGAGCCGGCAATAGCCATTTCGAGGCCCAGTTTTTTGGCTAATTCGGTCGTGAATTTGAAAGCGTCTTTCCATTCGGGGGTCATGTAATCCAGTTTTTTGGACACGACCTGTGGCGTACCGAGGTTGGCATCAAAATTCTGAAAACCGCCGATACCCACGCGCTTCATCCATTCGAGGTCTTTCTGGATGCCTTCTTTGGTGATATTGCCGTTCATCCAGTGCCACCAGACGCGGGGTTGGGCGGCATTGGGCGGATTTTTGAAATTGGTCTGGAGGGTGGTCTGGCTCTGCAAGGAGGTGGCGAACCAGATAAACAAGGAAAAGATCAGTAAGTGGCGCATGATATTTTATTTTTGCTTCTTCAGAATTTCAGTACGACATTTCACATTTGCAGCGCAAAGGGAAACGAAGTTCCTTATTTCTAAAGGCAAAGAGACAGTATATCTGCGTTTTATCCTTTATCCTAATTGGGCAGTTCCATGTACTTTTTGGTATGATTTCTCACACTACCTCACATTTTATTCTATAGTGCCCAGACCTATAAGGTTTTTGAAACCTTATAGGTCTCGTTCCACGGAAATTGAGCATCGAGGTGACATCTGCGAGGCACGAGCAGGTGTCATCTCAATGCGGAAATGTTGTGGTTTCGAGATGTCACTTGCTCGTACCTCGCAAATGACACCTCTTCACTGGCCATAGGTACTCGCATTAAATGGTCCATTTATTCCCGCCCGCTTTCAGCACCATACGTTTGCCTTTCCAAACAAGGCTACCTGTTATTCCGGGAGGCAAGTCAATCCGGATGTTCCAGTGTCCATTTACAAGTTCATAACTGACTGGCAGCGCACCGTTTGGATGCGGGATACTTCCGCTAATTTTTTTCAAATCGCTCAAATGCGGCTCAATTTTTACTTTTGAAAAACCGGGGCCGTCGCTGTCGATGCCCAGCACGGTTCTGAAAAACTCGATATTCGGGCTGGATCCCCAGGCATGGCAATCCGAGCGGGCAGCGTTGACGTCCGATTTTTCTGCCCAGGTGGTGAGGCCCATCGCCATATTTTCCCGCCAGATGTCGAGCCAGTTCAGGTAATCATTTCCGAAACCCGCTTTGATCAGGGCTTCGTGCAGGTAGTATTTGAAATAAATGGAGGCAGGCGCGAGGCTGGTGTCGGCGAGTAATTGTCCGGCCAGTTGCCTGGCTGCCGTGCCGTGCACCGTTCCCGTCAGGATAGCCAGCGTATTGGCGTGCTGGGAGTAAAAATCTTTTTCCGCGCGGTCGGCGTACAGCTTTCTGGCGGGGTTCCAGTACTTGTTTTGTATGGTCATTTTCAATCGCGCTGCATGGCCGTTATACAACGCCGCATAATCCTTCATCCCCAGTTTGTTTTCCAGGTCGGCGGCCAACTGGTATGCCCAGAGCAATTGCAAATCCAGCAAAGCCGAGGTGCCGTCATCGCTCATGGGGCCTACACCCGAGACCCATCCTTTCACATCCACCCAGTCAGTGAACATCCAGTGCGGCACGTCCTTCAGGGAGCCGTCCGGCAGTTGGTAAGTCCTGAAATATTCCATGACTTGCCGCATCCCGGGCAATTTGTTTTTCACAAAATCCAAGTCTTTGCCATACCTGCTGTAATCGTGCAACATACCCACGTACCACAGGGAAAAGGTCGGGATATATTGCGGCGTGTACGACGGATGCCGGCTGAGCGTCACACCTTCCGGTTGGCGCGATTGATCCATCTGGTTGAGCGCATTGCGCAAAAGCCGCTCGTCGCCGCTGTTGTAAATGGACACCAGGCCTTGAATACGCGTATCGCCGATGTACTGCAATTGCTCATAGTAGGGGCAGTCAAAATAGGTTTCAACGGCGCAAAGCCGCGCGGTACGCCAGCCGATTTCGAGCATTTGCCCCATTTCAGGGCGCTCCGATTCGAGGTTTGCATTGTACTGAAACGGATAACCGGTGAATATGCCATAGATGTCTTCCAGCACGAGCGGTTCCGTTTGCGTACGCACGGTTACTTGCACAAAACGGTACGTTCGGAAAGAAAGGGCGGTAAAAACCTGCCCCGCAGAGCCGTCTGACAGGATACTGTCTTTGCGCCCGATCATCTGTTTGCCTGCGGTCTCGTTGCGGTCGCCTTTCGCCGGATATTTGGTAAACAATGCTTCTGCATAAGTCAGGGAAATGGAAGCCCCTTTACCGCCGCTGAAAACGAGCGTCGTGTATGCATTGGTGAGATAAGTCTGATCCAGCAGGACAGTGGCTACGGTGTTGGCGGGAATGCGCAAATTTGTTTTTTCAGCAGGAAAAGAACCCGGAACCACGAGTCCTTCCGTGTGCAGCACTTTTCCGAATCTTTCGGGTTTCAACTCCATGGGCGGGATGGAGGAGGGCGTTAGCATCCAACCGCTGACCGTACCGTAGGGGCCTTTTACCGTTTTCGGTACACCGTGGAAAATGATTTGCGCGTTTTTCCAGGCGGCATCCTGAAAATCAGTGTTTTGCCAGTTTTTGGGCTGTAATTCCATCCGGATGAGCTCGCCCGGGCCTGCCACATAGTACGTCTGCATCGACACTTGTATGGGGCTGTAACTGTTGTCGCGGATACATTTCCAACTGCTGTTGGTATTCGCTGCCGACTCGGCGGCGGTGGCGCCTTGCAGGATAAAACCAGTTTGCAGGGAAATTTGCGCCTCGGGTTTCCAGTCGCCTTCGTTCCAGACCTGGGCAGCCACGATATTTTTCCCGGCCTGCAAATAGGACGCTATGTCCACCGTTTCAAAATTCCAGTGATTCAGGTCGCCTCTGGCGGGGCCGAGCGATACTAATTGCCCGTTTACGAACAGTTTGTAACGGTTGTCGGCTGAAACATGGATCACAAAAGCAGCAGGTTTTGTGGAAAGTTCCAGCGTTTTTCGGAACAAATAGACGCCATAATCGTGGGCTGGCTCATCGGGAACCCTTATCCAGGATGCCTCCCAATATTTTTGAAGCAAAGCGGGCGCTACGGTTTGCGCGTTTGCAACAACTGTTAGTAAAAGGCAGAAGGTAATGTTTAGCCACTTTTTCATCTCGATGTGTTTATAAAATTTTCTTTAAATAACCCATGCTACTGGTGATACTGGCGAAGGCGTCTTTCGGCATATCGTGTTCCACGAAGTAGTGTTTGACCCCACCCGTTTTGGCGTAAGAGAAAATTCTTTTAAAATCAATGACCCCTTCCCCGACAGGCATCAGGTTTTTGTAACCTTTGTCAAAATCCTTGACATGCAGCAAAGGGAACCGGCCCTTGTGTTTTTTAAATAATGCTACCGGATCGACGCCGGCTTTTGATACCCATGCCAGATCGAGTTCAAATTTCATCACATCGGCCTTGATTTGCGAAGCGAAATAATCGAAAGGGATGGTCCCTTCCACGTTCAAAAACTCTTTGTCGTGGTTGTGGTAGCAAAATGTCAGGCCGGCTTTTTTTGCCAGTTCGCCGGCTTTATTCAATATTTCCGCGCCTTCTTTTACCTCGTCCAGCGTATCGTGCGGTATTCCAGCGCAAACCATATATTTCACACCTCCCTCAGCCACCATGTCCACTAACTTTTGCGCCTCGTTTTTGAGCGTGTCCATTTTGGGCATTTTACTGGTATCGAATGCCGGATTGGGTCTAAAAGGCGCTCCAATAACATGGTGCGAGCGCCAGTCTAAGCCCAAACTTTTGCTCAATGCCGCAAACTCTTTGGGCGTCATGCCGTAGATGCCACCTTTCATACTAAAAGCGGATTCAAGCTCCTGAAAACCGATGGCTTTTATTTTTGTCAGATTACCTTTTACGTCCCCATCGAAACTTGGAAAAAAGGTAAATAATTGCACGCCGATCGGCTTGCGTTTTTTGGAGATCAACATTTCACTCAGGGGGTTGGCCGACATGGCGCCAAGCGCCAGAAGCCCTGATTGTTTTAGAAAATTTCTTCTGTTTTGCATGATGATTGTTTTTAGAAACTGTAAGAATTATGAAGAAAACTGCAAGCCCACGCGCTCGAAACGTTCATATAGCATGTCCCTGTAGCCTGCTTTCAAATCATCAGGTAAAAAAGACCGTTCCAACAGATCGAGCCAGATTGGGAGCGCCGTTTCAAACTGCTAAGACGGTAAATATACAGGATTAAAAAAGTGTGGACATTCATTTTTTCAAACAAATGCCCACATCGCTGAAACCATTCTACTTTATGAAATCAAAACTTGTATGAAGCCGGGAGGAAATAAGCCCGGGAGGAATACTCAACGTTGAGCACAATATAGTCGGATTAAGGTAAATAAGGAGCGTAACAATCAGACGCATATGGGGTGCATTTTGTGCTATTTCAGGTGAAAATCTGCCCTTACAAGAGATATGTGTCGCTCAGACACATATTACGAAAAAAAAGTATGTTATAAAAAATAATGTACATGTTTGTTGCATTCAACTAAATTATTACATTTGCGTGTCACCTTTGCAAATCGCAGAATATCCTTTGGCTAAAAAAGATATTGTCGGTTAATAATTCTAAGGAAAATGGCCTAATTGAGTATTTCCAAATACATAATAACCACCTGTTACCAATACCTATTTATCGTAAACATTTAACGAATTAACCAATGGATGAATCTTACTTGACGTTAGAACGTCCTTGACGTTAGAACGTCAAAAACCTAAACAGGGCTGGCCAAGGCTTTTATTATTGGCCTCGATGTTGTTCATTTCCCAACTCAGCTTTGCACAAACAACCTCCATCACCGGAAAATTGCTTGATCAGGAGGCAAATCCATTGATCGGCGCTACGGTGATTGTGAAGGGCACGGCCAGCGGGACAGTGTCAGACACCGAAGGAAAATTCCGGCTAAGCGTTCCTCCGGGCGGAAGCACTTTAGTGGTTTCCTACACCGGGTACGCGACGCAGGAAATCCCAATTGACGGTCGCACGGAATTCAACGTTACCCTCGTTGAAGGCATTTCCTCTGTCAATGAGATTGTGGTTGTTGCGTATGGCGTCCAAAAGAAAGCGACCCTGACCGGCGCCGTAGTGGCTATTGGAGGGAGGGACTTGACCAAGTCACCCGCTGTGGATATGTCCAATTCGCTTGCCGGCCGACTGGCGGGCGTAGTAGTGGTTCAACCCAGTGGCGAGCCGGGCTACGACGGCGCCACCATCAACATTCGAGGCATCAATACATTGGGCAACAGCAGCCCGCTGATCGTCATTGACGGTTTCCCTGACCGCGACGGTGGCTTGGGCCGTTTAAGCCCGCAAGACGTCGAATCCATTTCGGTCTTGAAAGACGCTTCGGCGGCCATCTACGGCGCGCGCGCTGCCAACGGCGCTATCTTGATCACGACCAAGCGAGGCAAAACGGGCAAGCCTACGATCTCCTACAATTTCAACCAGGGCTGGTCGCAACCTACCGTGGTGCCTGAAATGTCGAATTCTGTGGAGTATGCTAACATTATGAACGAGCTGCCCATTTACCGGTCCATTCCGGTCGGCGAATGGACTGCGGCTTCAAACAGCATCAAAAGCACAGGTACCTACGACTCGCCCACGGCGGGCGTGGCCACGCTGAACGCCAACTACAGCCCGGAAGCGGTGACCAAATACGGCGATGGGTCCGATCCGTGGGGTCACACAGACACTGACTGGTTTGGCGATGCGTTCAAAAAGTGGGCGCCGCAGAACCGTCACAACATCCAAATGTCAGGCGGGAGCGAAAACATTCGGTACCTGACCTCGCTGGGCTATGTTTTCCAGGACGCCATTTATAAAAACTCCGCTACTTTCTACAAACAGTACAATGCACGAGTCAACCTCGATGCCAAGGTGAACAACTACATCAGTGCCAACATCGGCGCTATGTTGCGCCGGGAAAACCGCAACTTCCCCACCGAATCTGCCGGCGCCATTTTCCGCATGCTTATGCGCGGTCGGCCCACCGAACCGGAAGTATGGCCCAACGGCAAACCCGGTCCCGACATCGAAAACGGCCAAAATCCTTATGTCATCACAACAAACGCCACGGGCTACACCCAAGACCCCACCGACTACCAACAGGTCAACGGCGGGGTGGAGATTACTAACCCTTGGATCAGTGGGCTGAAGCTGACCCTCAGCGCAGCTATTGACCGCGCCAATCGCAGCACCAAAACGTTCCAAACACCCTGGGAACTGTACTACTGGGACCGCACTTCCTATGAAGCCGACGGCACGACGCCCCTGCTGGTCGGTGCGGTGCGCTCCAACTTCACGGATCCCCGTCTCTCCCAGTCCTACGCTTCCAGGCTTAACACTAACCTGACTTCCTTGCTCAGCTACGACCGCACAGTGGGCGACCATGCGATCAACATTCTGGCCGGCGTCACGAAAGAACAGTTTAAAGGCGATTTCTTTTTTGCTTACCGTCGCAACTTCATTTCCACGGCGGTTGACCAGCTGTTTGCCGGTGGTTCCGAACAGCAAAACACCGGAGGGTCTGCCTTCGAGAGAGCTCGTTTGGGATATTACGGCCGTTTTCAGTACAATTTCAAGGAAAAATACCTGGCTGAATTCATTTGGCGGTACGATGGCTCCTACATTTTCCCGAAAGCCGGCCGTTTCGGTTTCTTCCCCGGCTTGTTGCTCGGTTGGAATGTTTCGAGTGAAAGGTTCATGGAAAACGTCAAATTCATTAACTTCTTGAAACTGCGCGCCTCCTACGGGCAGATGGGCAATGACCAGGTGTTCTACAATGGACAGTTGCAGGAGTACGCTTATCTGTCCACGTATGGGTTTGGTGCTTATCCCATCAATGGCGTGGTGGTCAGTACGCTGCGGGAAGTTGTGCTGGCAAACCCCGACTTTACCTGGGAACGCGCCAACAACCTCAACTTTGGCCTGGATGCTACCCTTTTTAATAGCAGAATTGACGTGAACTTTGAGGTTTTCAAAAACCGGCGCGATCAGATTTTGATCCAGAAAACAGGTTCCACGCCGGCTTCTTCGGGCATCAGTTCGCTGCTGCCGCCGGTCAACGCAGGCAAAGTAGACAACCAAGGCTTTGAGTTCGCTTTGGGCTACAATTCCAGTACCAGCAGCAAGTTGCGCTTCCGGGCCACTGTGAATGGTGGTTATGCCCAAAACAAAGTTGTGTTCATGGACGAAGTTCCCGGTGCGCCCGATTATCAACGCCAGGAAGGCAAGCCCATTGGCGCCTTTTTGATCTATGAAGCCGACGGCGCCTTTTTGGACCAGGCCGCCGTGGAGGCAAACACCATTGATTATAGTGGCGTCACGACCCAACTGCTGCCCGGCGACCTGAAGATCAAGGATTACAACGGCGATGGCAAAATTGATGCCGATGACCAGGTGCGCCTCAGTAGCAACGCTTTCCCTACTTTCAACTTCGGCGCAACTTTGACTCTCTCTTATGGCGATTTCGACTTTTCGGCCCTCTTCCAGGGCGCCACGGGCGCGGACATTCGCATTTCCACGGAATCCGGCGATATCGGGAACTTCCTGAAATATAGCCATGATAACCGTTGGTCAATTGCCAATCCAAGCAGCACGGATCCCCGTTTGGCAAGTCGCGGCGACACCTATTTTACAGGTGGCAACTTCGGTAACAACACGTATTTCCTCTTTAGTAAAGACTACGTTCGGTTGAAAAACATCGAGCTAGGCTACAGCATTCCCCGCAGCGTTTTGGACAAATATAAATTCTCTGGCCTGCGCTTTTACGTCAATGCTCTTAATTTGCTAACATTTGCTGCAAACGATATTTTTGATCCGGAATCTACGGCTGGAAATGGTGTCTATTATCCTCAATCGCGGGTTATTAACACGGGCATCAGCTTAACTTTCTAAACGTTAAACTCAAAACAATGAAAAAGCTTAGTGCATTTTCGCTATTTTTATTGGCACTTGTCTCGATCTACATATCCTGCAAACCGGATTTCTTAGACACGGAGCCACTCGACAAAATTTCCAGTGAAGCAACCTGGAAGGATGGTCCCCTTTCGCAGGCTTTCATCTTCAATGTCTATTCATTCCTCGGTTATGGAGGCTTTGAAGAACAGGCCCTGGCGTCCATTACCGATGAAGCCATGTTCACCCATGCCGGACGGAATATCGCGCCCTTCAACGAGGGAGCTGAAACGCCATCTAACCTGGCTTGGTTCAGTTCGACCTACAAATGGGACGATATGTACCTGGCTATTCGGCAAGCCAACATAGCATTGGAAAACTTGCCCACCTCAACTTTCCAGGATGATCAACTGCGCGAGCGGCTTACAGGAGAAGCCTACTTTCTACGTGCCTACTACAACCAGCAACTCCTTCGTTACTATGGTGGCGTTCCCATCATCACCAAATCTTATGGTTTGAACGAAGACTATACCATTGAGCGCAACACATATGAAGCATGTGTCAACGCCATTGTTGCCGACCTGGATCAGGCCGCTCAACTGTTGGACGGCAAATCGGAAATACCCGGTCGTGCCTCCAAGATTGCAGCCTTGGCCCTCAAATCAAGGGTTTTGCTGTACGCTGCCAGCGATCTCCATGATGGCCCCACGGCCAAATCCAACTCCAGCACATTGTCTTCTTTCGGCAATATTGAATTAGTGGCTTACAATGGCGGAGACCGTACTGCACGCTGGAGAGCAGCCAAAGAAGCAGCCAAAGCCGTACTGGATGCCTCTACCGGCTACAAATTGGACCTGGGCGCCCCTGCAACTTTAGAGGAAGGCAAAAACAACCATATTGCCATTTCAATGGGCGGCAAAAGTAAAGCTGCCGATCCAAGTGCAGCGGTGGAGCTGATTTTCCAGCGCACACACACTGCTCTGTATACAGCCGAGGACAACTGGCCCCTGGGCGGTATCCACTATGGTATCAACAACGGACCGAACGGATACCACAACTGGGCCGGCAATACGCCGATCCAACAATTGGTAGACGACTATGAAATGATGGACGGCACAAAATTCGATTGGAACAATCCTGCACAGAAAGCCGATCCATACCTCAACCGCGACCCTCGTTTTTATGCCACGATTCTTTTCGACGGTGCTGATTGGAAGCCACGCCCGGCCGATGTAGCTGCGCTCGATCCGGCGAATGAGATACAAACGGGCTACTATGACAATGGTAGCGGGGGTACGATTAATGGTATCGATACCCGTGAATCTGCCGTCGAAAACTGGAACGGCAGCCGTACACACTATTATGTCCGTAAATATATTGACCCGGATCCGGCTTTGCCCGACAACCAGTCCAGCGCCCAGGTAGTTCCGTGGCCCTTCATTCGCTATACCGAAGTGATTTTGAACTACGCCGAAGCCTGTATCGAATTGGGTGAAGAAAGCGAAGCACTTACATGGCTGAACAAGTTGCGTTTCCGCGCCGGTATGCCCGCCATTACCGAAAGCGGCGCGGCGCTGAAACAACGTTACCGCAACGAACGCCGGGTAGAATTGGCCTATGAAGAGCACCGCTACCACGATGCCCGTCGCTGGATGATCGCACCTGCTACCCTCGGACGGGGTATTCAGGCCATCAATATCCAGGCAACGCTCAAACCGGGGGCCACCCCTGCCACGCCTTATCGCCACGATAAGAGCCTCTACGACTACAACTATACGGTGGTGAACAACACCGAGAACGAGAACCGCAGCTGGAACGACAAAATGTACTTCCGCCCCATTAGTCGTGACGAGATCAACCGGAACGCCAAGTTGGTGCAGAATCCGGGTTATTAGTTTTAGGGGAGTGGACTAACTGCATGACAATACTATATTTTTTGCAAAAATTTAGTATTGTCATGCAGTTAGTCCATTTACAGGAAGTGCCAACGTAGAGTCGGTTGCGCATAAGTACATTTCGTTGCTCGTTGATATGTTTGCTATATGAAAAAACGGACGCTCGGCGAGCGAAATCTTTTCCTTTCGGTTACCTTCCTCTCGTGCCTGCTTTGGCAATGTGGCAGGGATAAAACCCAGGAAACGGTAAGCCCTCCTCCTCCTGCCAATACCCTCTTTTCCCTGCTCTCCCCGGCAGAGACCGGTGTCAATTTCCAGAACACCCTCACGGAAGGCCCGAACACCAATATTTTGGTTTATGAATATTTTTACAACGGCGGCGGTGTCGCGGCGGGTGATTTTAATGGCGACGGGCTGATTGACCTGTACTTTACCGCCAACATGGAAACCAACCGCTTCTACCTCAACCAGGGCGGTATGAAATTCAAGGACGTGACCGAACTGTCCGGCGCTGCCGGCCGGCCGGGCCCCTGGAAAACCGGGGTCAGCCTCGTGGACATCAACGGCGACCAGAAACTGGACCTCTACGTGTCGTACTCCGGTATGTTGCCCGAACCGAAACGCGCCAACCAACTCTTCATCAACCTGGGCAACGACGCCAACGGCGTACCGCGTTTTGAAGACCAGGCCGCCGCTTACGGGCTGGCCAGCACAGGCTTCAGCAACCAGGCCTATTTTTTCGACTACGACCGGGACGGCGACCTGGATATGCTGCTGCTCAACCACAGCCCCAAGTCGTTGCCCATGCTCACCGAGACGGGCAACGCCGAAATGCTGAAACAGGACGACCCTAACCAGGGACTGCGCCTTTTCCGCCAGGACAAAGGCCATTTTACCGATGTTACCCAGGCTGCCGGCATTTCTGGTTCGCCCCTTAGCTATGGCCTAGGTCTCGGTATTGCGGACGTGAACCGGGATGACTGGCCGGATTTTTACGTGTCGAACGATTACGCCGTGCCCGATTATCTTTATATCAACAATAAAAACGGCACTTTCACCGACCGATTGGGCCAAAGCCTCGGCCACAACAGCCAATTCTCGATGGGCAATGACGTCGCCGACGTGAACAACGACGGCTGGGCGGACATCGTGACCCTCGATATGTTGCCAGAGGACAACCGGCGGCAAAAACTGCTGCTGGCCCCCGACAACTACGCCAAATACGACCTCAACGTGCGCAGCAGCTTCCATCACCAGTTCATGCGCAATATGCTCCAGCTCAACAACGGCAACGGCACATTCAGCGAAATCGGCCAATTGGCCGGTATCTCTAATACGGATTGGAGTTGGGCGGCCCTCCTGGCCGATTACGACAACGACGGCTGGAAAGACCTTTTCGTCACCAATGGCTATTATCGCGACTATACCAACCTGGATTTTATCCATTACATGGACGATGTGGTGCAGGCGAAAGGCCGGTTGCAACGCGAAGATGTGTTGGAGATCATCCAGCACATGCCCGCTTCCGATGTGTCCAACTACCTTTTCGCCAATCAGGATGGGCAGTCGTTCGTTAATAAATCCCAAGATTGGGGCGTGGCGCGCCCCTCGAACAGCAACGGCGCCGCTTATGCCGATCTGGACAATGACGGCGACCTGGATTTGGTGGTCAACAACGTGAACCAGCCCGCCTTCGTCTATCGCAACGAAGCACAGCGGCAACCTAACCGTCATTATTTGCAAATACAATTGCAAGAGACGGGCGGAAACACGCAAGGCATCGGGGCCGGCGTGACCATTTTCGCTCAAGGCCGGCAACAAACCCTGGAACAACAATGCGCGCGCGGCTACCTATCGGCCGTTTCGCCACTGCTGCACTTTGGTTTGGGTCAAGCCACCCACGTGGATTCTTTGGTGGTCACCTGGCCCAATGGTCGGCAACAAATACTGACCAATGTCCCCGTTGACCAAAAGTTGATCCTGCAAGCAAAAGACGCCGGTCGGCCAGCCCAAAAGTTGCCGGTACAAAGCCCTGTTTTCCGCAAAACAACGCCTCCTTTCCAATTTCAACAGGTCACCTCCACCGTACGAGACTTCGACCGACAAAATTTGCTGATTTGCGAACTGTCTTTTACCGGCCCTTGCTTAGTCAAAGGTGATGTGAATGGCGACAAACGGGAAGATATATTGGTGGGAGGCGCAGCAGGCCAGGCCCTGACTTTATACTTACAAGAATCCGGCGGGCGCTTCAGCAATAAGGCCATACCTGCTTTTGAGGCCGATAAAGCTTGCACAGATGCCGATTTAGCACTGTTTGATGCCAATGGAGATGGTTTCCCCGACCTCTACGCCGCCAGCGGCGGGTATAATCAGTTGACCGACCAAGACCCGCTCCTGCTTGACCGGCTCTACCTCAATGATGGGAAAGGCCATTTTACGCGCGACGCGGAGGCTTTACCCGACTTTCGCGCCAGCAAAGGTTGTGTAGCGGTAGGCGATTGCAACCGCGACGGACACCCCGACCTGTTTGTCGGCGGAAGAGTAGTGCCGGGACGGTACCCTGAAGCCCCCGGTAGCGCGCTGTTGATCAATGACGGGAAAGGCCATTTTTCCGACCAAACAAATGCATGGGCGCCGCAACTCCGAAATATGAGCATGGTCACCGATGCTGTTTGGGTGGACCTTGATCAAGATGGGCAACAAGAATTGGTTATTGTGGGCGAGTGGCTACCTATTTCCGTCTATGCCGTGCAGGGGGGTAAACTGGAAGACCGAACCCTCCAATATTTCGGAAACTCCTACCGGGGCTGGTGGAATACCTTAGAAGTGGCAGACCTTAACCATGATCAAAAACCTGATTTGATAGCCGGGAACATGGGTCTGAACACGCAATTTAAAGTATCGGACACCGAACCAGCAGAACTTTACTACCGTGACTTCGATGGAAATGGTTCGGTTGATCCTATTTTTTGTTTTTTCATTCAGGGAAAAAGTTATCCCTATGTAACCCGTGACGAACTGGGTAAACAATTGCCAAGAATGCGCGCCCGCTTCACTTCCTACGAAAGTTATGCCGACGCCACCTTGAAAGACATGTTCTCTGATGAGGATATCCAAAAAGCCGGACATTTGACAGCAACCTATATGGCGACTGCCCTTTTTATCAATCAAGGCGGACAATCGCTGCGCTTGCAAACGCTGCCGGCAGAGGCCCAATATTCGCCTGTTTGCGCCATTGGTATAATTGATGCCAATCAGGACAGTCACCCGGATTTGCTTTTATGCGGTAATAACAGCCATGCAAAACTGCGCCTGGGTAAGTTTGATGCCAATTACGGTATGCTGCTGACTGGCGACGGGAAGGGAGGTTTTCAGTACGTGCCCCAGACACAATCGGGTCTGAAATTGAAAGGAGATGTACGGAGTGTGTTGTCTATTGGCAAAACGGTGTTGTTTGGCATCAACCAAAGCGCTCTTGTTTCTTATCAACTTAATAACCACAATGGGTTATGAAAAGGCCCTTCTATGTACTCATATTGCTTGTTTTAAGCATCGCAGGCTGTCGCCGGCTCAATCCTCCCCCCACAGAAGCAGCAGTCGCCGGCGCCTGGGCAGACATGACGCTTCGCATTACCCGATACACGCCTGCCAATTCGCCTACCTTCGCGTCGAGGGCTTTGGGCTATATTGGACTTACGATGTACGAATCCATTGTACACGGATACCCGGAATATCAAAGTATGGCCGCGCAATTGAACGGATTGGATAGTTTGCCTTGGCCGCAAGCAGGTGTCTCATATGACTGGGAACTGGCTTTAAACGCAGGTCAGGCTTATATCCTCAAAAATATTTACCAACAAACTTCCGACGCCAACAAACATAGTATTGATTCTTTAGAAGCCCTGTTTTTTGATTATTTGTCAAGAAAAGAGACTCAAAAAGAAACAGTGGCACGCTCGGTCGCTTATGGTCGGGGAGTAGCTGCTGCCATTTTTGAATGGTCTAAAACAGATGGCGGTCACCGTGGTTATTTGAAAAACTTCGACAAGTCTTTCGAACCTCCCAAACATCCGGGTGGCTGGCGCCCTCCGATGTATGCGCAATCTTTTAGCCACCATCCCCTGCACCCGCATTGGGGTCGGAATCGGACATTCCTCCGGCAAGACGCCCTATTGGCCACGCCGGCAATGATACCCTGCGATACCACTCAAAACTCGGCCTACTACCGGCAGTTTAAGCTTGTATATGAAAAGAAGCTGACTCAGGAAGAAAAAGAAATCGCCCTTTGGTGGGCCGACGACCCCAGCGAGACCTTTACACCGCCCGGTCATTCCTATTATCTGGCAACTATTGTATTGCGAAAAACCAACCCGCCATTGATCTTATGGGCAGAAACGTATGCCCGGACTGGAATAGCGGTCGCTGATGCCTTCATTAATTGCTGGAAATGGAAGTACTACTACTTTACGGAAAGGCCCAATACCTTCATCCCCCACTTTATTGACCAGGAATGGGAGTCTTTTTGGCCCGACCCACCTTTCCCGGCTTTCCCATCTGGTCACGCCATTCAGTCGGCAGCGGCAGCTATTGTGTTAACCGATTTGTTCGGCGAGCCTTTCTCCTTTACTGACAGTGCACATGTGGGTCGGCCTCCCGACGAACTCCGCCAGGTGGAATTCAAGGCGCGTTCGTACAAGTCTTTTTGGGAAGTAGCCGTCGAAACCGCCAACTCCCGTTTTTACGGCGGCATTCACACGCCTCAGGACAACCATGCCGGCCAGGAAGCCGGAGTGCTCATTGGGAAAAATGTAAATGCGCTGCGGTGGCGAAAGAAAACACAGGGATAGAAGGAGTTGTGTAAAAATCTTGATTTTGATTTTTGACACAATCCATAAAAGCACCTAAACGAAGTATAATCTCAAAATTCGAACTTCGAGTGCCGGTTTTGCTTCGTTACTGAAAATGTAAAATGATCCGAGCGTTTAAAAACACTTTTTTATCTGCTTTCAATAAGGCAATATGCATTGTCATGCTGCTTCAAAGCCATCCGGTTATTGGGCAAACACCGCCGGCCGCTACCCCTTTTGTGGATATCACCGAAGCAGCAGGTATCAAGCACCAATTCGCCGTTTATGAAGGAATGTTTGGCGGCGGTATCTGTGTTTTTGACCTGAATAAAGACGGGTTCGAAGATGTGTTTATCACGGGCGGGATGAACGACGATCAACTTTACCTCAATCAGGGCAACGGCACATTTCGCAATGCTTATGAAGGGTCGGGGCTGGAATTGAGCAAAAGGTTCGTCACCCAAGGCGCCGTCGGAGCCGATGTCAACCGCGACGGCTGGGTTGATCTGTTCGTGACCACCCTGACTTCCAGGGATACTTTTCCGCAAATACCACGCGCACGTAACCTGCTGTTTCTCAACAACGGCAACGGCACTTTTCGGGATGCCACCGATGAATACGGGCTGACCAACTTGTATTCCTTTAGCACAGGCGCCGGTTTTAGCGATTTCAATGCCGACGGTTGGCCCGACCTGTATGTAGGTAATTACTTTGTCGGCTACGAGGGTAAATTATCATACCTCAGTGACGCGACCATTGCCGGGGCAAACCAAACGGCCAAAGGTTATTTGCTGCGCAACGAAATGGGCCGGTCTTTCAAAGATGTATATGCTCTTTACGACCTCAAGCACCGCGGATTCGGTTTTGGCGGGGTATTCACCGATTACGACAATGACGGGGATCAGGACTTGATTGTCAACCACGATTTTGGTTACAAGGCTGTGCCGAGTTACATGTTTGAAAACAAATACCCCTGGCGCTCTTTTAAGGACGTGAGCAAGGCAACCGAAATGAATCTGAAAATTAACGCCATGGGCGCCGCAGTGGGCGATTATAACGAAGACGGGTGGATGGATTATTATGTCACCAATATCCGCTTCAATCGCTTCATGGTCAGCCAGGGACCGGGTAAACCCTTCGTAGATAAATCCAAAGAACTGGGTATGCGCTATGTATCCATTAGTTGGGGAGCCAATTTTGCGGATTTTGACCAGGACGGCGACCTGGATTTGTATGTATCCAATGGAGACCTCAACCCCTACTGCGTACCCATGGCAGATTTTTATTTTGAAAATGAAAAGGGTGTTTTTATGGAAAAAGCCCGCGCTATGGGTTTAAACGATTACGGTATCGGGCGCGGCTCTGTAGCATTCGACATCGAAAATGACGGTGATCTCGACATATTGGTGGTCAATCAGAAGCCCATGTCCGACTACCCGGTACCCTCAACGACCCGGCTTTATCGCAACGACGCGGCCAAAGGAAATTGGCTGAAAGTTGCACTGTCCGGCACGGAGGCTGAAAGCCATGGCCTCGGTTCGCGCATCATGGTTGTGGCCGGTGGGCATCACTTCATTCGGGAAATTGACGGCGGAAGTTCAAGCCACCTCTCACAAAACTCTACCATCGCCCATTTTGGACTGGGGAATGCCGGCATCGTGGATTCTGTCATGGTGACCTGGACGGGCGGCAAACTGCAAATCCTGACAAACCAATCTGTGAATACACTACTCACCGTTATAGAGGCAAAAGGCACACGTTCCTGGTCATGGGTTTATGTCTTGGTCAGTTTGGGCGTGTTGCTTGGTTTCTATGTTTGGTGGAGAAGAAAAAAGGCAGCCTGTATTTCAGCACAAAACCGATACCTTTAGGCTGAAACCCAACTTTTTGCCGTACGATGGAAGTATTCCGCAAATATTTTAGCGAATCCCAACTGAAAGACCTGGAAGAATCGGGTCCCAACTGGGGCGTAAATGTGCATACCGTCGGGCACTACGTACATCCTCCCCGGCGGGCGTACCCCGACCCGGAGCATCCATCCACGTATGTGTTTCAGTGGGAAAAAGGGCGACGCCTGCAGGAATTTCAAATGGTTTACATCGCCAGCGGAAGAGGCATTTACGAAGGCGACGGCCTGGAGCCGATTGCCATTGAGGCCGGCACGCTGATGATGCATTTCCCGGAAGTATGGCACCGCTACAAACCCTTGCCGGAAACTGGGTGGGAGGAATTCTGGGTGGGTTTTGACGGGCATTTTGCCGAATACCTGATGGGACAGGAATGCTTCGACCCTCAAAAACCTCTCATCAGCATCGGGTTTAACGCAGAGTTCCTCAACATTTTTCTACGCCTGATCGACACGGTGAAATACGAAGGTGTGGCTTTCCGCCAGATTTCATCCTGCCTCGTGATCCAGATGCTCGGACTGGTGTACGCTTCGGCTTTGATGCACGGCAAAACCAAACTCCGGCAGGAACAAATCATCCAGGCCGTCCGGTTCAAAATACACGAAAACTGGGAACGCAACCTCGATTTCGAAGCCATTGCGGCGGAGCAAAATGTGAGTTACGAATGGTTCCGGAAAACCTTCAAGGATGTGCTGGGCACCTCGCCCGGACAATACCTGCTCCACCTGAAAATTGAAAAAACCGGCCAGATGCTGCGGGAAACATCGCTGACCATTGCGGAAATAGCCGACAAAGCGGGTTTTGAATCGGAGTTTTACTTTTCCCGGATTTTTAAAAAGAAAATGGGGCAGACGCCGAGCGCATTCCGGAAAAAAGGCTGATACTTTTGTTGTGTACTTCACGCCGCTAAATTTTGGCTACGTTTACTAAACTTTTGAAGTTTAGTAAACGTAGCCTCGGTTGAGCATACGCACAAAACCCGGCGGCGCGAGGTATAAAATTTGAATAGTAATTTTTTTAGGTTATTTTTGCGGAGTCAATACCTAATTATTAATACATTTTTGCGGTATGAATACCGAAAAAATTTACAAGCTACTCGATCAATCCAACTTGCTGCTTGCAAACACCAGAACAACGCACGACCGATTTCTGATGCGGGACTTGCCCTGGGATTGGCGTTTGCTCGGTATAAAAGGCGCAAGGGGTGTTGGTAAAACCACCTTACTGCTTCAAAGGCTGCAATTGGAGCAATCGGCCGGGCAAAAAGCAGTTTATCTGACACTCGACGATGTGCATTTCGGCACACAAGGGTTGAGAGAAACGGTCGAGGCATTGCTGCAAATTGGTTACAAGCGATTTTTTCTGGACGAAGTACACAAATACCCCGGGTGGGCGCAACACCTTAAAAATCTGTACGATTTTCATCCTGATATCCAGATTGTGTTTAGCGGTTCGTCAATTGTCGAATTGGGCCGACAATTTGTGGATCTAAGCCGACGGGCCATTATGCACGAACTGCCTGGCCTTTCATTCCGGGAGTACCTGATTTTCCGGGAAGTGCCGGAGGTTCCGGAGGCTTTTACACTGGAAGATATTTTCAAGCACCACCGGGAAATTGCTAGCGGGATTTCTCAAAAAATAAAACCGTTCGAATTTTTTGCCGACTATCTCAAATCGGGCTATTACCCTTTTTTCCTCGAAAATCCGGCGCTTATTTCGGTCCGTTTGCGGCAGTTAGTGCGCCTTGTACTCGACGTTGATTTGGCTGGTTCAGAAGAAGGCGGCAGGATTTATCAAGTGCATAAATTGGGGCAATTGCTGCAAATTATTGCCGAATCCGTGCCATTCAAACCCAATCTCCAAAATCTCGCCCGTTCACTCGAAATAGATCGCGACACCGTCAGCCGTTATCTGCGGCACCTGCACGACGCACGACTCATTGCCTTGCTATATGCCGAGTTGCAAGGTGTTTTTTCACTTCAAAAACCGGAGAAAATCTACCTGCAAAATACCGCCATCGCCCATGCTCTTATGCCTGTCGGGCAACCCGATCCCGGAAGCCTGCGGGAAACGTTTTTCCTCAGTCAAGTGTCGGCAAAGCATCAGGTCAACTATCCTGCTTCCGGGGATTTTTTGATTGACCAGAAGTACACCGTCGAGGTTGGTGGAAAAGGCAAAAAACTCAGGCAAATCGCAGAAACACCCAACAGTTTTCTTGCACTTGATGATTTGCCCATTGGATTTGAACGGCAGGTGCCTTTGTGGCTGTTTGGGTTTTTGTACTAATTTTGAAGCGGCACGCCGCCTCAGGCATCGATCAAAACCGAATGAACGAAAATTCTCGTTTTAGTGAGCGGTTCATTAGCAAGCAAAGCATCATACAGTATCTCTACAGGGTGCAAACTCCTCCTCCCCGTTCCATCTTTGATCTGATGCCGGCAACTGGTGCCCGCCGCAGCAATAACGACCGAATCGGTTTCCGCCCGCACTGTCGGAAATAAAACCAGTTCGCCTACCTGCATGGACACTTCATAATGCTCCTGTTCATATCCGAAGGAACCCGCCAGGCCACAACAGCCCGAGGGAATGGCGGTCACTTCGTAATTTTCAGGTAGGGAAAGGGCTTTCAGCGAGGGCGTTAAAGAAGACAGGGCTTTCTGATGGCAGTGTCCGTGCAAACGGACCACTTGTTTTTTCGTTGTGAAAGCCGAGGAGCGTATGTTTCCGCTATCTATTTCTTTTGCAAACCATTCTTCAAACAGAAAGGTATGGCGGGCAATGGCCTGAGCAGCCGCTTGCAATGATTCGGGCACGAGATCCAGGTATTCGTCTCTGAACGTCAGAATGGCCGAGGGTTCGATACCGATCAGCGGGGTCGCTTCGGAGATGACATCTTTAAATAATGTCACATTTTGAACGGCTATTTCACCGGCTCTGCGGATCAAACCCTTGGACAAATACGTGCGCCCGCTTTCCAAATGAGGGATCATTTCGGGTTGATAACCAAGTTTTTGCAAGAGCAGGATCAGTTTTTTGCCTATTTCCACATCATTGTACTGGCTGAATTCATCACAAAAAACATACACTTTGCGCGGCTGCTCCTGCCGCTTTTTCTTAAAATCCGAATCATACCAGTTGCTCAAAGTCTGTGCAGCCAAAACGGGCATCATACGTTCGGGATGAAAACCCACCGCACGGTTCAGCAACCGACGCAGGGCGGGCGTTTCAACCATAAAATTGTACATCCGGGGCGCGATGGACGCTAATTTCATTTGCCGGGAAAAATCGCCGATCAGCCGACTGCGGAAAGGAATCCCGTGCCGGTCATAGTAGCGCTGCATGAATTCGCCTTTCATTTTAGCGACATCCACGCTGGAGGGGCATTCCGATTTGCAGGCCTTGCAGGAAAGACACAGGTCGAGAATTTCCCTGACTTCGTGGTCGCTCACCGTTGGCGTATCTTCATTGCTCAGGTATTGACGGAGCATGTTGGCCCTCGCCCTGGTCGTATCGCGTTCGCTGCGGGTGGCCATATAACTGGGGCACATGGTGCCAACCACTGGAGTTATTTCCGATCATACCGCCGATCATGGCTCGGTTAGCCGTGGAGGTTTCGGGGCCGAACATCAATCCGTATGGTTTGAGGAAAGCGTTCAGATCATCCCTGATAACGCCGGGCTGCACCCGAACCCATTTTTTCGCGGTATTGATCTCCAGAATTTGGTTGAGGTATTTTGAAATATCCACCACTACCCCACTGCCGACCACCTGGCCTGCCAAAGAAGTGCCCGCAGCCCGGGGAATCAGGGATATGTTGTGCTGCGCCGCAAACCGAACCAACGTTTTTATATCATCCGTATGCCGGGGCAAAACCACAGCCATCGGTTTTTCCTGGTACTCGGAGGCATCGGTGGCATACACCCGTTTGATGGCTTCGTCGACCGTAGAATCTTTATAATAGAGTTCTCCGGATAGTTGCGATTGTAATGGTTCAAACATGGATTTGCTCAGGTATTCAAGGTTATAAATCCCCCGTCAATCGGATAGTCGCAACCGGTAATGAAGGAGGCTTCATCGGAACATAAAAACAATGCAAGGTGCGCGATTTCCTCGGGTTTTCCCATGCGACCGATGGGTTGGGTTTTGGAGAGTTTTTCAAACATTTCAGCTACTCTGCCCGGATAGTTTTTTTGTAAATAACCGTCTACAAAAGGCGTGTGCACCCGTCCGGGTGAAATACAGTTGCAGCGGATCTGGTACTCCAGAAAATCCTTGGCTACCGACAAAGTCATGCCCACGACCGCTGCTTTGGTCGTAGTATAAGCAAAACGTTCGGCCAGGCCCACCGACGAGGCAACGGAAGCGAGGTTCAACACCACGCCGCCCTTTTGCTTCATGAGGGGCAACACCGCATGGAGGCAATGGTATACGCCTTTTACATTGACGCTCAACAGGCGCTCGAAGTCGGCGGCTTCTGTCGTTTCGGCTGTGCCGATATGCGCCACGCCTGCATTGTTCACGAGAATATCAATAGCGGCATAGCGCCCGGCAATATGCTGTACTGCCTGCTGCACGGCGGCCTGGTCGGCTACGTTGCAGGGTAGAAACATGGCCTCGCCCTGCTCCTGCCGTATCTCGGCAGCCACAGCGCTTCCTTCCTGCTCATCCAAATCCAGGATGCACACCACAGCGCCCTGCCGGGCAAAACACAAAGCAATGGCTTTGCCGATACCGCTTCCGCCGCCGGTGATGAGGGCTACTTTGTTGTCGAGTCGAAACACTTTTTTTTAATGATGAATGATGAATGATGAATGATGAATGATGAATGATGAATGATGAATGATGAATGATGAATGATGAATGATGAATGATGAATGATGAATGA
>JAYSZC010000384.1:0-11986 GCA_043738235.1 Lewinellaceae bacterium
ATGTGACGCTAATCAGATGAATAAGGGATGAGTTATCAGGGATGAGGGATGAGGAATGAGGAATGCCGAGCGTTATGTCGGACATAACGCTCGGCATTCCTCATTCCTCATTCCTGATAGTCACGCTCGGCATCCCTCATCCCTCATTCCTCATCCCTTCTATTTTTATAAAAAAGCATCTTGTTCAAACTGGCCGTGCGTACTACCTTCGCACGAGTATGACCAACGAACAGTTTAAAACATTTGCTCAGACCATTCCGACCGCTCCGGGAATCTATAAGTACATAGATCCGGAGGGTAACATTCTGTATGTTGGCAAGGCAAAAAGCCTCCGCAATCGTTTAGCATCCTATTTCGGCGATAAAAAAAACCAAAGCGGAAAAACCAAGGTATTGGTACGCAATGCCGACCACATCGAGTTTATGATTGTGGAGACGGAACACGATGCCTTGTTGCTGGAAAACTCGCTGATAAAAAAGCACCAGCCGCGTTACAACGTGATGCTGAAGGATGAAAAATCGCCGCTGATTTACATCTGCATCAAAGCCGAGCGTTTCCCGCGTGTGTTTACCACCCGTAAAATCTTTCGCGACGGATCGAGTTATTTCGGCCCATACCTCAATAAGTTCAGGGTAGACCAGATCAGTGAACTGATTCGAAAATTGTTCCAGTTGCGCACCTGCACCCTGAACCTTTCGCAGGAGAATATAAATAAAAAGAAGTTCAAACCCTGTCTGGAATACCACATCAAAAACTGCGCAGCGCCTTGTGTGGGCCTCGAGTCAGAGGAGTCGTACAACCACAAGATCGAGCAGATCAAAAATATGCTCAAAGGCAATTTTGCTGCGGTAAAAAGCCACCTCAAGGAGGAAATGCAGCGATATGCCGAAAACCTGCAATTCGAGCAGGCACAGCTGACCAAAGACAAACTGGCGCTTTTTGAAGATTATCAGGGGAAAAGCACGGTGGTCAATCCAGCCATCCACGATGTAGATGTATTCGCCATTGCCGATGACGACAAAGAGGCTTTTGTTAATTACCTGAAAGTGGTCAACGGCGCCATTATTCATACCTATACGCTGACACTTACTAAGAATTTGGATGAAGACAGGGAAACGCTGCTCCTGTACGCCGTCCAGATTCTGCGCGAGAGATTTCATAGTATTACCCGGGAATTGATCGTACCTTTTTCAATGGAAATGCCTGACCGTGAATTGATTATAACAGTTCCCAAAATCGGCGACAAGAAAAAACTGCTCGAACTTTCGGAAAAAAATGTACAGTACCACCTGCTGCAAAAGAAAAAACAGGCGATGAATGCGACCGGCAAACAAACCAGCGCGGAACGCATTCTGCGCACCGTGCAAGCCGACCTGCACATGGACGAAGTACCGCTTTGGATCGAGTGTTTTGACAACTCCAACCTGCAGGGCACCAACCCGGTGTCAAGTTGTGTAGTATTTAAAAACGCTAAACCCTCAAAACGCGATTACCGCCATTACAATGTCAAAAGCGTGGAAGGCCCCAACGATTTCGCCAGCATGGAAGAGGTCGTATATCGCCGCTACAAACGCCTCCTGGCCGAGGAACAGGGATTGCCACAATTGGTGATTATAGACGGCGGCAAAGGACAACTCAGCGCTGCCATGAAAAGCCTGCGCGCCCTGGGCCTGGAAGGCAAAATGACCGTGATCGGCATTGCCAAACGACTCGAAGAAATTTTTTACCCGGACGACCCGGTGCCGGCTTTGATCAATAAAAAATCGGAATCGCTCAAACTGATCCAGCAGGCCCGCAACGAAGCGCACCGCTTCGGCATCACCTTCCACCGCAACCAACGCAGCAAAAATTTTATCAAAACAGAGCTGACGGAGATACCAGGTATCGGGGCCAAAACAGCGGAAAAACTGCTGCTGCATTTCGGTTCCCTGGCGAGGCTAAAAGAGGCGGAGGCGAATACTGTTGTCCAGGTCGCCGGTAAGGCCGCTGCGGCTAAACTGGCGGCGTATTTTGCAAAAGCACCATTGGAGAACGCAACAGAACAACAGGATTAGTGCGTTTTTCCGCACCTTTGCAAGCTCAAGCAACATCCATGACGGTTTTACTGACCACGCTGAACGCTAAATATATCCACACCAATTTGGCCATTCGATTGTTGTATGCCCTCAACGAAGACCAGCCAGGTCTGGATTGGAAGGAGTTTACGATCAAGGAAAACCAGGACGAAGTGGCCGCGTTTTGCAGCGCCTTCGAGGTCGTCGCTTTCAGTTGTTATATCTGGAATATCACGCAGACACTGGAAGTGGCGCGGAAGATAAAAGCACTCAATCCGGGCACAAAAATCCTGCTCGGCGGGCCGGAAGTCAGTTACGACTGGCAGGATGTGATTGTATTGCCGGAAGTTGATTTTATCATCACAGGTGAAGGGGAAACACCTTTTCGCGCTTTTTTGCAATCCTATCCGCAGGTGTTCGAAGTGCCCAATATCGTCAGCAAAAACGGCAGCGAAGTACTTTATTTCCCACAATCGGAGATTTTTGACCTGAAACAGTACGAGGACATCATGCCTTACCGCAATGATGCGCCGGAATCTTTGGCGAACAAAGTCCTCTACATCGAAACCTCGCGTGGATGTCCGTATAAATGCGAATTCTGTCTGGCGAGCCTCGACAACAAAGTGCGCTATCTGCCCAATGAAAATATCAAATCCACCCTGTTGTTTTTGATGCAAAACGGACGTGTGATCAAGTTTCTGGATCGCACTTTTAATATCAAGCGGGATTTTACCATCGACATTTTCAAATTTATCCTGGAACACAACCGACCGGAGAATGTGTTCCAGTTTGAAATAACCGCCGATATTCTGCATCCCGATATCATGCAGTTTATCGAGGATCATGTGCCGCCCGGCTTGTTCCGATTTGAAATCGGCATTCAGACCGTCAACCAGAAAGCAAACCTGGAAGTAAGCCGAAAACAGAATTTTGACAAAACGAAGTCCATTATCAAACGCCTGGAAAACAAAGTGGAAATGCACTTGGATCTGATCGTTGGGCTTCCTTTCGACGCTTGGGAGGATATAAAATACAGTTTCGAGGAAGTTTTTCAATTGTTTCCGCCTGAACTGCAACTGGGTTTTTTAAAATTTCTGAAAGGAACGCCCATGTTGTACAAACACGCGCAACACAGCTACGTTTTTGATCCGCTCCCGCCTTACCAGATTATTGAAAGCAAGTACCTGTCCAGGGCCGAACTGCACCAGATTGAACTGCTGGAACACGCTTTGGAAATTTACTGGAACAAAAAAAGAACCTTTCACACGCTGAAATATGTAACGGCGCATTACAGTATTTTCGACTTTTTGCTGGGTCTCGGCGAATGGTTCGGCGAGCAAAAAGATTTTTACAAATACGTCCTGGTTGATGTGTACGACATCATATATGATTATATATCAAACTATTACGCACACGATGCTGTATTAAAAGAACTCATTGCGCTGGATTATTACCTGTATTTCAAAATCAATCCCAAGACCTTGTTTTTGGAAGAAGTGGAGCGCCCGGTCAAGAACAAACTGATTGCAGATATGGGGCTGGAGCATGATACTGCCAGGTTCCGGGTGCTGCCTGTTTCTTTTGATTTTGTTTTGTTTGAGACGGAGAACAGGATAGCGTTTCAGGATTCGATGGTTGTTGTCCGGTATAATGGGGTGACAAAGGCGGAGATAATGCCACAGTCGGAATTTGCCGCTTTAAATAAAAACAATAGGCTGTGGCGCAAAAACTTGCCATTTTTGCCGCTTCAATGAAACGCCACATGCCGTATCGCAACTACTACCTGGCGCTGGGAGCGCTGTTTTTGCTGACTGTTCTGGAAATACTTTGCCAGGTGTACTGGCTGCGTATGTATGACCGTTGCATCGTATCTGTTGTTTATATGTTGCTGGGTCTGGCTATCGGCTTTATTCCTTTGTGGAAGGTCGAACGGCCGCTTGCATCGGGTAGGGGAGTGTCCCGTGCAGTGTGGGGTTTCATAGCTTTGACATTCGGGTATTTGGCGATTAAAACCGTTACAACTTCCCAAATATTCATGGCAGGCACACCGGTCGATTATCATGTTTCCGATGTATTGCCTATCATGCAGGTCATGTCGAAACGATTCGTAGACGGGCAGGAAGTGTATGCGATCATCCCTGAAATCTGGGGCGGTATGCAACCGATTTACCTTCCTGCCATGTGGATGCCGTACCTTCCTTCGGTTGTCTGGCAGTTTGATCCGCGCTGGATCACCGTTTTTTTCCTGCTCGCTTGTAGTGCGTTGTTGTTGTTATGGCCGCCTACCGGGAGAAAATTGAGCGGCTGGAGTGTACTGGTCTTGATCCCGACCCTGGCCATGTTCGCCAATTTTTTGCGCTGGGATCCGATCCTGATTTCCATGACCGACGAAGGCGTGGTGATCGGTTTTTACGTTTTCCTTGCCTGGGCCTTATGGCTTGGAAACCCCTGGCTCATTGGTATCGCGTTGACCCTGAGCGTTTTATCCAGGGTAAGTCTTTTAGCCTGGATTCCTTTTTTCGGATTGTTTGTATGGTTATTTGAATCCCGTAAAAAAGCTTTGATAATCGCAGGTACTGCACTGGTTTTCGGACTTTTATTAATGCTTATCACCAAAGCCATTTTTTACCTCGATGTATTTCGCGCTTTGCCCGGCCACTACCTGGAAGCAGTGATGGGTGAAGATTACTGGAAATTAAAACCTGTGATTGAAGAGAGCCTCGGCATGGCTAAGTTCCTGGTACAGAAAGATTTGCCCATCCTTCAGAACCTGACTTTTCTGACAACATTGGGTGTGCCTTTGCTATGCCTGCTGTTATTCTGGCGTTTCCGCGACCGGATGAACGCCGCATTTTTTGGAATCGCTACACTTAAAATTACCCTGGTGTTGTTTTTCAACCTGCTGATTATTCCCGTCCCGAATATTTTTTATACCTCCGGGTTTTTATCGCTGGCGATCCTGGCATTTTACACGCAGCGGCGAGCCGCCTAGTGTTTTAGTGTTTTAATGTTTTAGTGTTTTGGGCGCTTCGCCCTCGGCATCAGTGGGGTAGTTGGGTCAAATTTTCCCAAATGCCAAAAGCGAAGCGCCCAAAACACTAAAACACAAAAAAACAAAAAAACTATTTTTCCATCAGTGCAAGAAATGCGCCGAAACGATCAAAATGTTTTTCTGCTTCCCCACTTTTGGAAAAGTCGTAAACATGCCCTTCAAATGCTGTCAGTAAAGTATTCATTTTTGTCAACACTTCCGGCGCTTGTGCAGCGGCACCGCCTTTGGCGATTTTACCTTCCAACTGTTCCATTTCATTGCGCATAGCCAGCAGCAGGAAGCGGTTGTTTTCAATAACTTTTCCCATATCCCGGGCTGTAAATGCAGCGCGTAGTTGATTGAGCCGGCGGTCGAAACGCACGATTTCAAATGAGTCCCGCGAACTTTCCGTGGCCAATGGATTTTGTTGGTTCGTGATCCGCTCACGTCCGCTTCTTTCCTGGGCGGAAACAGACAATACACAGGTAAACAAGGTAAAAACGCTAAAAATGAGTTGTTTCATAGTAGGAGTAATAACTGATCGGTTAAAGGAAATATTGGTCTGACAAAAGTAGGAAAATACTGCTATTCTGTACTCCAAAACACTAAAACACCAAAACACTTACCCCAACTTTTCCAATGCTCCATTGCGGTTGCAAAACCATACTTCCTGCGCCAGATCGAACATCGCCTTGTCGCCGGAAGAATTCCCATAAGCAATAATGGTACTGAATTGTTGCAAGTCGTATGTTTCCCGGATGCGCCGGGCTTTTTCTTCCTTGTTGCAATTGGGCGTTGCAAAAGCGCCCCTGAAAACCTCTTCTTCATAGGCTAACATGGTGCAAATCAATGAGATACATTCCACATCGCAAAAAGTCTGAAGCCAGATATCCACAGAAGCGGAAACCAGTGCAACGGTATCGCCGCTATCTCTGTGTCGCCGGAGCATTTCCAATACTTGCGGGCGAAGCATGGTTTGTAAACGGTTCTGGTAAAAACGCAAGCCCATTTCCTGCAGCGCCTGGCGGGTTTTACCACCCAAAAAGGTGTGCAGAATGAGCGCTTTGGCGCGTTCGGTACGCATTTCGGGTGGTGTCAAAAACAGCCACGGCAGTTGAAACAATAACCTGAAACAACCGGAAATCAAACTGCCCACAGGAATCGAATACCACAAAAAAGCGCCGAACGAATCGCCGCAGGAGAGCGTACCGTCGAAGTCGAACAATACGAGCCGGGGTTTATTTGCCGGTGTTACATGGTTGGATTTGGAACCGGGTTTATTCATAACGTACGATCCAGAAATGAGGTGTTTCTTCCAGCAACTTACCCGTTTCCAGCACATGCCGGGTCAGTTCCAGTTCGGGGTCGCTGCTGATTTTATCGGCAAAACTTTTTTCAATAAACAGAACAAGTTTTTTTTCTTTCAAAATGTTGACAACCAATTGATTGTCGCTGTTCATTTCCCGCTGAACCACCCAGTCCAGTGGAAACGGAGGCGCAGTATTCGTTAAAAAATGAGCCTGCGGAAAAGCCGGCAATACGGCAAAATCAGGGCTGTAGCGCCGGCTCAGATCTTGCAAATCGCGGTATAGCGCAGCCGTTGCCGGGCTGCTGTAAATGCCATGCAGTTTTGGAAAAATGGTTCCCAAATGCACCGTCATTTCGCTGCGAAGGCCGTCGCGGTACACAAACTCATATCCGAAACGGGCGACGCCCAGCAAAATGATCAACACGACCAGTTGTATCCATTTGGGGAACGTTTTCCGGTGTTGCACCGCCCGCAACTGACGGCTGATTTCAAAAGTTGTAAATATCCAGGGCGTTGCCAGTAAAATGGGCAGATTGTATCCCCAACTCACTGCGGCGCTCCAGGAAATAGCCATTAATAACAGCAGGATTGCATGGGATTCGGGTAACCGGAGTTTGAAAAAAGGGCGTCTGTTTTGTTGTTTTATATGTTGCATCAGTTGCCATCCGGCATACGCCACGCCCGTTAAAAACAATAGGCGCGCCTGTGAAAAAGGAACCGTAAATTCCTGCCGGACCCAAAAATCCAGTACGTAACTACCCAATAGAAACGCAAGCCAAAGGCTCCAGGTTATTTCTGCGACGACCGGTTTGTGTTGTTTCCAAAACCAACGGGCTACTGGAAACAAAAGCAACAAACTCAAGACCGCCAGCGCCGGTTTGATACGCAGGTAATCTATCATGCCGTGCTGCAAAGCCTGACCGCCGGAAGCGGATGAGCCGGCCATTAGCAAGAAGTTTTCTAAGATATTATTTTGATATAAGTAGTTGAAAAACAATATCATACACACAGAAAAACCAATAGTAAACCCGATGAACCGCTGTTTTTTCCGGGTGTGATTCCAAACAAGAAAAACCAGGGGAAACGCTACTAGAAGAGGAAAAAAGGATTGTTTGCAGAGCAACGCAGCCCCAAAAGCAATGCCGGCGAGTACTGAACCTGTCCGCCCCCCTTTTACATATAACCACAGGGCCGGCACGGAAAATAATATCCCGTCGATGGTATGCCAGGCGCAGGCCGGATAAGTGTGTACCGAAACGACGAACCCGAACATGGCCAGCACCCAGCGAAAGGAACTTTTGGCAAGTAAATCCGACGCCAGCCAGGTGTAAAGGGCTACTTTGAAATAAAAAATGTAGCGTTCTCCCAGCACGCTCCACGCTTCCGGCAAGAGTTTTATTTCAAACGCCCGCAGCCAGACCGGCAAGGGTGGACGCACATACACGATGTCTTGGTAAATGGTTTTGCCGGACAGTACCTGCCAAGCCAATCCGCTGAGAAATCCGCCGTCCGTTTCGTTGATGCCGTAGGGCGCATACAGCAGACAATAGGCCAGCACTATTGCAAAAAACAGGAAAGGGTAACTGCGTTCCGGCAACATCAAGGACATGGGAAGAGGCTATTTACAATGTCGTTTAGTCGTCGTTACCAACTGGCGGATGAATACAAGTTCCGGTTTAATTGCCTGATTTTCAGGAAGTTCTATTTCTTTTCTAAGCGATTGCTCCACATCGTCCCACTGCCCCTTGCTAATCGCCAGTTCATAGTCAAACAGGTGTTCCCGCTGAAAATGTTCAAATGCAACCCTATGTGGATCTTTTGGTTTTAATTTCAGGTAAACGAAACACCCTGCCAATGCAACAACCGTACCCATGAAGCCGGCCAGCAGCAGCATTTTGAAACCAAAACCGCCTTTTTGCAGCCGGAGTTGTTCGTAATCATGCTGCAATTGGCGATGTTCATCGCGCAAGGCTTTATGCTGGTCATAAATTACCGACCACTCAGCCCTGGCTTTTTCAGCCCGAATTTCGGCTTCCGAGAGGGCATGCCGGAGCGCTGTGTTTTCAGGATTCTCATTGTCTGGTGATCTTGTTTCCATTTTTTTGCAATTTTGCCGCACAAATATACAACCATGAAACTCGATATTTTAGCCATCGGTATACACCCCGACGACGTGGAGTTGAGCGCTTCCGGCACTTTGCTGCGCCATGCCGCACAAGGTAAAACATTCGGTATGCTCGACCTGAGCAAGGGCGAACTGGGCACCCGCGGTACGCCGGAAATACGGGCAAAGGAGGCGGCAGATTCGGCCCGGATACTGGGCGCTCAAGTGCGTGAAACGCTGGATGTGCCCGATGGATTGTTCGTAGACAGTCCGGAACATCGCTTAAAGATTATACGTGTGATCCGCCAGTACCGGCCGGATATTGTACTGTGCAACGCGCTCACCGACAGACATCCCGATCACGGGCGGGCAGCGGTGATGGAAGCGGAGGCCTGTTTTTATGCCGGTTTGGCCCGAATTGAAACCTTTGACAAAGAAGGCAATTTACAGGAAAAATGGAGGCCGAAAGCCGTGTACCATTACATTCAGGATGAGCAATTGGTTCCTGATTTCGTGGTGGACATCAGCCCCTGGTTCGACAAAAAAATGGAATCTATTCTGGCCTTTCGCTCCCAATTTTACGATCCGGGTGGAGCGGCGCCCAATACACCCATTTCAGGTAAAGATTTTCTTGATTTCATGGAAGCCAAGGCCAGGGTTTTCGGGCGCTCGATCCAGGTGTCCTACGCAGAAGGATTTAATGTGGCGCGAACACCGGGCGTGCGCGATTTGTTTGACTTGGATTGAGTTTTTACCACATCGTTTACAGCAGATGTATTGTATAGAACACACTAGAAAAAAAATCTGTTGTGAACTATGTGATTAACCTATGTGTCTATGTGGTAAGGACTTTTACCTAAATTTGTCATTCAAAATAATTGCTATGAAAAATACCGCATCAGGATTGCTAGTTGCAACCATAATGATCTCCATGCTGAGCGCATGTGCCAGCGCCTCCAAAGAATTTTCCAGACGCCTCGAAGGAAACTGGGAAATTGTACAATATAAAACGGAAATCCAGCAGCTCCAGCGGACTGCTTTCCCGCCTTACCGGAATATCACCTTTATGAAAAAGGGCCGTGGCCGAGTCAGCGCCAATAACGAGTACACAGAGGAAAAAGGCGGACAAGGTTTCGATTTCGAGTGGACCTGCACCGACAATACCGTTACCATGCGCGGCTTCGATACTGATTTTGCGCGTTCCTGGATCGTGGTAGAAAATAAAAAGACCCGCCAGGTCTGGAAATCAACAGACGGCGCCAACGGCGTGCAAACACTAGAACTGAAGAAATAAGCATGACTTTCAACCAAAAATTCACCAGACGATTTATGAAAAAATACCTTGTATCATTGTTGTTCCTGTTACCGGTGCTGTTGTCTGCCCAGGGCATGTGGGTGCCGCTTTTGCTCGAAAAACAGAATGAAAAAGAGATGAAAGCACTCGGTCTCAAACTCGATGCCGACGATATTTATTCCAATTTCGATCCCAGTATCAAGGATGCTATTTGCCAGTTCGACGGCGGCTGCACCGGGGAAATGATTTCCGGCGAAGGGCTGCTGCTCACCAACCACCACTGCGGATTCGACGCGATTCAGCAATTATCCACGTTGGAAAACAATTATATAGAAAACGGGTATTGGGCCAAAAGCCGGGCCGAAGAACTCGCCGCCAAAGGTGTAACGGCTATGTTTATCAGCAAAATGGAAGATGTGACGATCCTGGCTTTGCAAGGTGTTTCGGAAGGGATGGGCGAACGCGACCGGCAGTCGCAGATCGATAAAAATTTAGCTCAGATCAGGGTAAACACGAAAAAAGGCAAGTCGGAAGAAATTCAGATACGGCCTTTTTACAATGGTAATCAGTACTATCTTTTTCTTACCCGCACGTATAAGGACGTCCGTTTTGTCGGCGCGCCGCCGAGCAGCATCGGCAAATTCGGAGCAGATACCGATAACTGGGTTTGGCCGCGCCATACCGGCGATTTTTCCGTTTTTCGGGTTTATGCAGACAAAGACGGCAATCCGGCAGAGTACGCAGCAGATAATATGCCTTATAAACCCGCCAAATTTTTATCCATTTCGCTAGATGGTGTGGAAGAGGGCGATTTTACGATGGTGTACGGATTTCCGGGCCGCACCGATGAATACCTCACGGAAGCCGCCGTCAAACAAGTCGGCGAGGTGTTGGATCCTGCCAAAGTTTCCATTCGCGATCGCGCCTTGAAAATTATGGACGGTTTTATGCGCAAAGACCCCGCCGTAAAAATGGCCTACATCGCCCGTTATTCTTCCATTTCCAACTCCTGGAAAAAATGGCTGGGTGAAATGCAAGGATTAAAAACGTTCAAGGCTTTGGACAAAAAACGCGCTTATGAAACGGAATTTACCAACCGCATTGAACAGAATGCCGACTGGAAATACCGCTACGGCAACCTGCTGCCGCGCCTGCGTCAGTTGCATCAGGATATAGAACCGTATGCGTTGGCGCGAGATTATTACCTCGAAACCTGTATTCGCAACACAGAAATTCTGGGGCTTGCTGCAAGCATGGGCAGTTGGATCGGATCGTACGAGAAAAATGGTGAAGCATTTTTTGCGAACAAACAAAAAGAAGCCACCTCCAGCCTGGAAAGTTTTTACAAAGACTATCGCCCGGAAGTGGACGAGGCCGTGCTGGCGGCTATGCTGGAAATGTACGCCCAAAATGTACGCGGCGAATGGGGCGCAACCCTTGTGCAGGAAATGTCAAAAGCGAAAGGTGGTTATCCTGCGTTGTCAGCAGATATTTTCAAAAACAGCACCCTGGCAAGCCGGGAAAAAATGAACACATTGCTCGGCAAAAAACCGGCTGAAATAGTAGAAACCCTGAAAAATGACCCCGCTTACCAACTCTGGGATCGCCTGCAAGGCATTTATGCCGCCAATATCCAGCCCAAAATCCAGGAACTACAACCTCAAATCAACCTCCTGCAACGGGAATATATGGCCGCACAAATGGTCGTTTTTAAAGATAAACGTTTTTTCCCGGACGCCAACAGCACCCTGCGCCTCACATACGGAAAAGTGAACGGCTTTTCTCCACGCGATGCCTTGCGCTACGAGTTCCAGACAGACCTGGACGGCGTCATGGAAAAATACGTGCCCGGTGATTACGAATTTGATGTGCCGGAAAAATTGATAAAACTTTGGGAAACAAAGGATTACGGCCAATATGCCACCGGCGATGGTCGCCTGCCGGTGGCTTTTATTGCTACCAACCACACAACAGGCGGCAATTCCGGCAGTCCGGCGCTGGATGCTCGGGGCAACCTGATCGGCCTCAACTTCGACCGGGTCTGGGAAGGCACTATGAGTGATTTGAACTATGATCCCGCTATCTGCCGCAACATTATGGTGGATGCCCGCTACGTCCTGTTTATTATTGACAAACTCGGCGGTGCGGGTTATTTGCTGGATGAAATGACGTTAGTGAAAGGGAAGAAAAAAAA
>JAYSZC010000385.1:0-1818 GCA_043738235.1 Lewinellaceae bacterium
TATTACCGCGATGACAGCATGTTGCTGGGCATGGGGCTTCGACCTTTTCAACTGATGCTACAATTGCTGGCAAAACGCGACGATCCGTTTTCCGGCGGACGATCTTATTATTGCCATCCATCGCTTCGCGACCCTGATTTTCCAAAAATACCGCACCAAAGCAGTGCCACAGGTATGCAGGCCATTCCGGCTACCGGCGCGGCGCTTGGGATTTGGTACCAGGAACAAGTCAAACGCAATCGCCAGATGCCGCTGGTATTGTGTTCGCTCGGCGACGCTGCCGTTACGGAAGGTGAGATTTCAGAGGCCTTTCAAATGGCGGTGCTCAAAAAACTACCCATTCTTTACCTCGTTCAGGACAATGGCTGGGATATTTCGGCCAATGCCGGAGAAACCCGGGTAGCCAATGCCGCCGAATATGCAAAAGGTTTTCCCGGCCTGGAGACGGTGAGCATTGAAGGCAATGATTTTGCTGCCTGCTGGACGACCGTACAGGATATTCTGGGGAAAATACGCCGCGAACGCCGCCCCTTCCTGCTCCATGCCCGGGTACCGCTGCTCAATCACCACACCTCCGGGGTACGGAAAGAGTGGTACCGCGACGACCTGGAAGAACACCAGTCCCGCGATCCGTTTCCGCTGCTGAAAAAGGCGCTCATAGCCGGCGGTTTTGTAGAAAAAGAAATACAGGCTATTGAAAAAGAAGCCGTCGAGCAGGTTGCGGCGGACTTTGAACAGGCCAGAAACGCGGAAGACCCGCGCCCGGAGGATTTATTTACCCATGATTTTGCGCCCACCCCCATCACTGAAGAACGCGGCGAGCGCAGTCCGCAACACGGCGAACAGAAGGTCATGGTGGATTGCGCGCTGTTTGCCATAATAGAACTGATGCGCAAACACCCGGAATGCCTGCTCTACGGACAGGATGTGGGCCGGCGACTGGGCGGCGTGTTCCGGGAAGCAGCCACGCTGGCGGAGAAATTCGGCGATTACAGGGTTTTTAATACGCCCATACAGGAAGCGTTTATTATCGGCAGCACAGCAGGTATGAGCGCTGTCGGTCTGAAACCCATCGTTGAAGTGCAATTTGCCGATTATATCTGGCCGGGACTCAATCAGTTGTTTTCCGAAGTATCGCGCAGTTGTTATTTGTCCAATGGAAAATGGCCGGTCAGTTGCATCATCCGGGTTCCAATCGGTGCTTACGGCAGCGGCGGCCCTTACCACAGCAGCAGCGTGGAAACGGTACTGGCCAATATCAGGGGCGTAAAAATTGCTTATCCCAGCAATGGCGCCGACCTGAAAGGACTGTTAAAATCCGCCTATTACGACCCGAATCCGGTGGTTATTTTTGAACATAAAGGTCTTTACTGGTCTAAAGTGCCCGGCACGGAAGCCGCCCGAAGTATCGAACCTGCCGAAGATTATGTGTTGCCTTTTGGTAAAGCACGAATTGCTTTGGAAGCAGATCAGGCGCGGATAGAAAATGGGGAGACGATGGCCGTCATTACCTATGGCATGGGTGTTCACTGGGCTATGAATGCAGCGCGTGACCATCATCCGGGCAGGGTAGAAGTGGTCGATCTGCGCACCCTGCAACCGCTGGACGAAGCAGCCATGTACGATGCAGCCCGCCGTCATGGCCGGGTGCTGGTCGTGACGGAAGAACAGGTGAACAACTCTTTTGCGCAGACTTTAGCAGCCCGTATCCAGGAAAATTGTTTTGAATCGCTCGATGCGTCGGTGCGTACCATCGGCGCTGAAAACATGCCTGCAGTGCCTTTAAACACGGTGCTGGAGCAAACGATGATTCCCTCT
>JAYSZC010000386.1:0-1817 GCA_043738235.1 Lewinellaceae bacterium
CGATCACCACGGGAATAGCCGAGTAGCGGATCCGCATCGAGGTCTGTTGGAAAAGGTTGACCGCCATATTCAATTCGTCCCACTCCTGCTGGTAGGCGAGCATGGCGATCATCATCAGGTTGGCCCCGACGGTGAAATTTTGTGCATTGTTGCCGATCACGATGCCTTTCCAGCCCTGTTCTTCGGCTATCAGAATGCTGTCGTTGATACCGCGCAAAATGCCTTCGCCGATGGAATTCATTTTGGAATGGAATTCGAGGCACAGCACGCCGTCGCCGATATCGTGCAGGGTGCATTCGGCGTTGGTGTAGACGGGTTTGCCGGAACGGAAAGTATCGAGCTGGATAAAGGATTCGCCGCCTGGCAAAGCCTGGTATGATTTAGTGCCCGGGTCGTAACAAAAACGTTTGCCGTTTTCCACTTTGTAAAAAGTGCTGTGTCCGGCAGCCAGCATGTCTTTCACCCAGGCTGCAACTTTTTCGCCCTGTTGTTCGGCCAGCGCCACGGCTTCCGCCACGCCGACCATATCCCAAAGTTGGAAGGGGCCTGCTTCCCAGGCAAATCCTGCCCGGATCGCATCGTCGATGGCATAGGCGGTGTCGGAGATTTCCGGTACGCGGTTGCTGACGTATGCAAACAGGCCCAGGTGCGCGCGCTGGAGTAATTGAGCGCCCTTGTCATCGCCTTTAAACACCGCTTTGATGCGGCGCGGCAATTCCTCAATTTGTTTGAGGGTATCAATGATCGGCAATTTCTCTTTTTGCGGAGCGCCGTATTCGAGGGTGTCGAGGTTCAGCGAAAGAATAACGGGGCGTCCTTTTGCGTCTTTTTCAGCCGTTTTTTTGTAAAAACCCTGTCCGGTTTTATTGCCGAGGAATTTATTGTCAATTAAAAACTGGAGGTATTTCGGTATTCCGAACGTGCCGATTTGTTCGTCATTGGGGCAGTTCTCGCGCATCCCGTTGATCACATGCACGGCAGTGTCCATGCCGACGAGGTCGCCGAGCCGGAAAGTGCCTGTTTTGGGGCGACCGACGGCAGGGCCGGTCAGCGCATCCACGGTGTCGATGGAGAGGCCGATTTCCTGCGTAAGCTGGTAAATCTTGGCCATGGCATACACGCCCACGCGGTTGGCGATAAAGGCCGGGGTATCTTTACAAAGCACCGTTTGTTTGCCGAGTATCACATCGCCGTAGTGCATAAAAAACGCGGTTACCTCCGGATCGGTATCGGGCGTCGGGATCACCTCCAGCAGGCGCATGTAGCGCACCGGGTTGAAAAAGTGGGTGCCGCAAAAATGTTTTTTGAAATCTTCGCTGCGGCCTTCAGCCATCATGTGAATGGGAATGCCGGAGGTATTGGAGGTAACCAGCGAACCTTTGGATCGGTATTTTTCTACCTTCTCGAATACCTGTTTTTTTATATCCAGTCGCTCTACCACCACCTCTACGATCCAGTCGTAGTCCTTGATTTTTGGAAAATCATCTTCAAAATTACCTACTGTGATACGCGCTGCAAATTTGGTATCGTAGAACGGCGCGGGTTTGGCTTTTAGAGCGGTTTGTAAGGAAGTAGCGGCTATACGATTGCGCGCGGCGGGTTTCTGTGTTTCATTTTCAGCCAAATCGTTGGGCAGGATATCGAGTAGCAGTACTTCCAGACCACAGCCGGCAAGCTGCGCGGCAATACCCGTTCCCATAAGCCCCGAGCCGAGTACGGCGACTTTGCGGATATGTTTGTTAAGCATAAATAATGGTTATAAATCGTCAGCGAAAATTCGTCGGGCGAAGGTAGGATTTCAGATAGAAAGCGATGAA
>JAYSZC010000387.1:0-4413 GCA_043738235.1 Lewinellaceae bacterium
TTTGTGAGCAAAACATTCATCGGTTTCCACTTGCCGGAAGCAGCTAACGCAACGCTTCGCATCTTCGACGAAACCGGTCGTATGGTATTCACACAAAACAGTGAGTTCGCGAAAGGTTACAACACGATCAGTGTAGACCGTGCCCTGTTGAACACCACAGGTTTGCTGTACTACACACTCGAAACCGCTACGGACAGCGCAACGAAGAAAATGATCCAATCCAAGTAACACCGATCCCTGATCGGTGGGATGACGTTTACTAAACTTGAAAAAGTTTAGTAAACGTCGTCAAAGGATGATAAAGCAAAAACGCGGCGCGAGCCTGCCGTAGAAGAATCGCTGAATATCGATTTTAACATACTTTAAAATCGGTTTTTGGGATGGCCTCTCTCCTAAAGTTGGAGGGGGGCTTTTTTTATTTTATAAAATAAAACAAAAAATTCATATTTAAAACAAAAAGATTTATTTTTGTTGCGAAAAACAGTTAGCAGTGATAGTTTTTAGGGTTTTTACATACTTTTTTGAACCTTTCAAACTAAAACGTATTATGAAATGGAAGTTTTTTAAAACAAATTGGTTCCCTATTGCCGTTATCATTCTGGTATTGGCCGCTATTGTAAAAAAGAACCTGTTGGGGTCGGTTAATACAGGAAAAGGCCGGGATGCAACGGAAAAGTTGACAAAGGGCGGCGTTATCGCATCGGCGGGAGAAAGCCATGCCGGCATTTTTTCATGGGACTCCCGTACATCTGTGGAACTACCGGATATTCCGGAGTCGGTGGCGATTCCCTTTCTCCAGCGTTTTGGAAGGGTGGCGGTCGGTGAGCAACAAAAGTATGGCGTGCCGGCATCCATTCTCCTGGCTTGTGCTTACGTGAACAGTTTTAGCGGACAGCGCGACTGGGCGCGGCAGTACCACAATTATTTTGCAATGGGATGCGCTTCCGACCGGGAAGGGGTCGGGGAGATGGTTGGCGGAGCCTGTATACGTCGGTATGAAAAGGCCTGGGACAGTTTCCGCGACTTCAGCAGATACCTCAGTGGCAGGGAAGACTTTGCGGCGCTGCGCCAATCCTGCGGGACAGACTGGAAGGCCTGGGCAAAAGCGCTCCATACCCAAAAGGTATCGGATGTGTCGGATTTTGAAACGGAAATGGCCAAAGTGATTGAGGCGTACAGGTTGTATGAACTGGATTAAAAAAGATCCGCCAATCGCCGGGGTCGGCGAACCTGTTCCCAGAAAAAACCGTCTAATTTTTTAGTATTACTCCCGGCTTTACTCATGGGGGTAAAACTCCCGGTAGGTTCCGTATAAAATTTGATGCTTTCCACCGGGTTATTTCCAAAATACAGGCGCATTTCGGAGCATTGGGTTTCATTCAGACCGATATAGGCCCGTTTATCATCCAGGGCATAATAGACGGCCTGGGCGTTGCCTTCGACCAGCATTTCGCGCACTTCGTCCTCGCGAAAAAAGGCGGTGGTATTGCGGCCCTTGATCTGGTTGAACAGCAGCCCGTCTTCCGAATTGACTACCAGAGCGTTCTGTATCAACCAGATACGGTCTAGTTTTTTGTTTTTCAACAACATGCGGATCGTGTCGCCGGAAAACTGGGAGGTGTCGGACCAGATGACCGGGATGTCACGGATTTTATAAAACCGGAAAATAGAATCGGCAGAACTGAAAGACAGGGAATCGCAGGCAGCTTGTAAATCGCTTTTAAAAATCCGGACATCCTGGTACGCCAAAAGCAGGCGCGTGTCGCTGAGCGTATCGGGTTTATAGGAAGTGAGCGTATCTGCGCTCATGTAGAGGGTATCGCGTTCGATGAGAGATTTCATCAAAGGCCGGCCCCGCGCGCCGATAGCCCCCGTGCCGCCGAATGCGTTCAGAAACTCGGATTTTTTGTTGTAATCCATGCGGTGGGCAAGAATCGTAAAATCGCCGGCCGTATCGATCCAGACCACACTGCCGAGCGCCAGACCTGCGCCCAGCACATCGTTGAAGTCGAGCGAGTCGGCTTCAATAATATTGGGCGGATCGACAACGCGGCCGCGGCCCGTGATCTGATACGCTTTGTTGCGGCTGTCCACGTAAATGGCTTCCCCCCGGATATCGCGGGTACTGTCTTTGAAATGGGCATTCCCGCGCAGGCTGGTTTTTTCGGTATCGGTGTTGTACCGGATTACATCCGCCCGGGTTTGTTGCCCTTTTGCGGGATCGTCGATATAGGCATCTCCTTCGAGCACGTATTCTTTGGAAACGCCGAAATAGCGCATTTTTCGCGCCCTTCCGCGCTGCCCTTCTTTTTCGTATTGCGGGTTCAGGTCAAATTCGGCAAAATCATTTTCAATGTCGTAGAACCCGCCTTCCGTGTAAATCCTGCTTTTTTGCTGGCTGATGAGCGTAGGCGCGAGAAAGCGCACCGTCTGGGTTTCGGTATTGAATGCCATCGTATCGGTGCGCATAGTGAAATCGGGATCGGTTCCGAGCACATCGCCTTTAAAAAAAATCTCTTTGTTGTTCACGTAGTAATAGCCGTGCGTACTCGTCAGTTGGCTTTGGCCGTTGGTCATCGTAGCGCCGGTGTGGTAGGTGGCAATTTTATTGCCCAGGTCGTAGCGGAGGCGGTTGGTAAACAGTTCCTGCACCCCGTTGACAAGCACTACATTGCCGAATAAATGGCTGATTTTGGTATCCGTATTGTACAGGGCCGAGTCGGCAAAGACCTTTACACTGTCTGCCTGCTCGATGACGACGGAGCCTTTGAGCGTAGCATTATCCTGATCGAGAATGGCCGTATCACAGTAGACGAGTGTGTTTTCCTGTCGCATACGCACGTTTCCGCTGAGTTTTTGAACGGTGCGTTCCCCTTTAATAAAATATTCGACCACCAGGGCAGTCTCGATTTTCAGTTTTTGGGTGCTGTCCTGCTGGATGTTTGCAACAGGGGCTTGCGCCGGGAGCACGAAAGGAAAGAGCGCACAGGCAAGGAGCAACAGGAAAAAGCGGGTTGGTTGCCCGGGTATGGAAAAGGAGTTGAACAAAGTAATGGCTTATTAAGTAAAAAGGCAAAATCGCAAAGGGCAAAAAGCAATGTAAGTCAATGAGTTACAGAAGATTTGGTGCTAACTAGTTTTGAACATATACTTAGTTTTCAGACTTGGATTTGCCCAGTCCACTGACCCGGAAAATCCATTCGTAAACGTTGGAGACGATTGTTTTGTCTACCAGAAACGTCAGAATTGTAGTAAATAACGTGGAACAAAGAATAATAGAGAACACAACGGACTGAATAATTTCCCCGCCGGGAATGCCCTGCTGCACCGGCAGAGAGGCCAATACGGCCGCTCCAAGCCCTTTCGGGATCATGGTAGCCATAAAAGCCGCATCTTTGGGTGTGGTGTCGCGGGGAACGGCCATGCGTACAATGGGAATACGCACTATGAAAAGCGCGCAGGTAATAATGGCGCCGAGCATCAGCATCCACCAGTCCTGCAAACGTACGGAGATGCCGATATAAACAAAGAAGAAGGTGCGCAACAGAAAGACGGCTTCGGAAAAAAAGGCCCGTTCGTGGTCGGTCAGTGAAATGGGTTTGCGGGAAATCACATTTTTCATAATGGGCGGCCCCAATACGTCGATATTGCCCAGCGTAATACCGAATGCCAGGGCTGCAATAGGGCCGGAGTAATTGAGTATTTCGACAATGCCGTAAATGATAAAAACGAAAGCCGGCGTGGTAAAAACGGTGTTTTGCAGGGTACGCATCCGGTTGAGCAGGATACTCCATAAAAAAGCGCCGGCAATACCCAGCATAGCCGCCAGTAAAAAAGCCGCAATCATGTGGCCGGTTACAAAAGCCACATCCACCCGGCCGATATTATAAGCGGTCAGCAGGGTCAGCGGTATGGCTAAGGTGTACACATCGGAAAAAGCCGATTCGAGCACCAGGATGGTACTGCTGCGTTCGGACATTTTGTATTGTTTGGCTAAGGTGGTGACCACTGCCGAAGAAGTGCCGCCGACGATGCTGCCCAATACCAAAGAACGCAGTACACCCAAATCCGTATAGAAATAAGCGATACCTGCGGCAACCAAACAACTCCCGAAAAAGTTATACGTTGTGATACGCGCCGTACCGCCCAAAGAATCAATCAAAGGTTCCAGGCGCTGGTCGATACCGCTTTCAAATAAAATAAAAACAAGGGTGATCGTGGTAAAGACAGGCCCGACCGCACCGAAATTGGCCAGACTGACGATACCGCCGATGGGACCTAACAGCAGCCCGATAATAAAAAGCCACAATACATCCGGTATCTTCGTGCGGGCAGAAAGGCTGGCAAAATAGTGCGACAAAAAAATGGTAATGCCGACAAAAACAATGGTATAGGCAGTTGGCATAAGCAGGA
>JAYSZC010000388.1:0-1815 GCA_043738235.1 Lewinellaceae bacterium
GAACACGGATTGAACGGATTAGACACGGATTTAAAAGGATTTTTTTATAAAATCCGTGTCTAATCCGTTCAATCCGTGTTCTTTTTCATCCCAAAATCCGTGTTCCTTTTCATCCAAAAATCAGTATTCCAACCTGGCCAGCACCGGCAAATGATCCGACGGGTAATGACAATTCTTCGAGTCGCTCAACACAGCGTGCTGTTTCACACGCATATTTCCCTCGATAAAAATATAGTCGATCCGGCGTTTTACCGGCTTGTGGAATTGGAAGGCATTGAAGGTTCCTTCCGGGCCGAAAGCAGGTTCCTGGCTGACGGTGCGCGTATCCTTAAGCGCTCGACTGAGTAAACCGGCGGGCGCTCCTTTCGGTTCTGAATTGAAATCGCCCATCAGAATGACCGGGTCGTTTTCTTTGTTCAATTCCTTGATTTTCAACAGGATAAGTTTGGCTGATCGCAAGCGCGCCCTCACCCCGATATGATCGAAATGCGTATTGAATACCCATATCCTCTTTGCTGCCAGCGAGTCGTACAAATGGGCGTAGGTACACACGCGGGGCAAGGCGGCATCCCAGCCTCTGGAGGGCACGTCGGGCGTTTTAGACAACCAGAAGGTGCCGGATTGCAGCAGCCCGAAACGCGTTTTTCGGAAATACAGGGCCGAGTATTCGCCCGCTTCTTTCCCGTCGTCGCGACCGCCGCCGACCCGTGCAAAAGCGGGCAATTGCTTGCTCAGGTATTCCACTTGCCTGTGCAGGCCTTCTTGTATGCCGAAGACGTCGGGCGCATAAAAACGCAACTGAGCGGCCAGGTACTCGCGGCGCAGGGGCCAGGCGTCTTCACCGTCGCCCGGGTTGTCGTAACGGATATTGTAGGTGATGGCGGTCAGGGTCGTCTGGCTGCCGGCTGTAAAAGGGAGAAAGAGGAACAGGGCGAAAAGGCGCAACATAGGGCGTGGGTGGTGAGTTGTGAGTTGTGCTTCGGGTTTGGGATAGAGCAATATATTTTTTCGTAAGTAGGCGTGCAAAAATTCTTTTGGATTAAATTCTTTGTAAATGCTTGATTATGAACACTGATAACCAATAACTAATAACGGATAACTAATTTTTCAAAGAGGGGGGCTTGGCTGGGAAAACACTTTTGCCCTGGAAACTGTAAGCAAATCGGGAAAAAACGCATTAAAATCTTCGGAAAAGGCATCAATTTCTTCAAAAAAGAAGCGGCTTAGTCCCTGTGCGTCGAAGTTGCCGGCCAAACGCAGGCTGAACCGGTCGAGCACCCATTCCAGACCTTCGCGGCGGGTGTAGCCGTGCAGGAATTGACCGGCGATCATTTTGGGCAGGCGTTCCTGCAAAACGGCGGGCATTTCGACGGCTCTTTTTTCTAATTGCCGGTATGTTTTTTCCGCAAAAACATCGAAGGTTTCATTCGTATATTTTTCCCAGTGAATGGCCAGCAGGTGGTCGTACAAAATATCGGTAAACGGTGGCGAATAACGCCCGGCATAAGGCCTGACACGTGCCACGCTGCGGTCGGTCATCAGGTGATTATCGGTGTACGAATCAATCGTTCGGTGCAGTAGAATGCCTTGTTGCACCTTTTCCGGGTATTTTTGCCAGTCGTTGCCTTTTACAAAATCGCCGATAAAATTGCCCAGAAGCAGGTCTTCGTCGTTAAAAGAAAGAAAGCAGTGGGCGAGGTGGTTCATAAATGCGGTTGAATTGTAATTTTCTATCGGCCTTCAGGGTATTTTTTTTACTTTTGCGCCCGTTTTGAAATCGGGTGTGGCTTTTAGTTTATAAAGGTTGATGAGGGT
>JAYSZC010000389.1:0-11939 GCA_043738235.1 Lewinellaceae bacterium
CTAATATCGACGAAGTACATACTCATACAAGCGCGGGGCAATATTATTTTCTACTCCACGCATCAAAAAAAAACACGGATTAAACAGCTAAGACACCGATCAAAAAATCCGTGTCCCATCCATTTAATCCGTGTTCTTTTCAATCAAGTAAAATCCAAAAATCACTCAATCGGCATCGGCACATGGTTTTTATACGCGCCGGCCTGCATCTTATCCCGTACCGCCTCGAACGCATCCAGCGTCACCCGGATATCTTCTTCCGTATGATCCGCTGTCGGGATCAGGCGCAGGATAATCATACCCTTTGGTATCACCGGATACACCACGATGGAGCAGAATACGCCGTAGTTGTCGCGCATATCCATAACGAGCGCCATGGCTTCTTCCACTTCGCCGTGCATATATACGGGCGTCACGCAGGTATTGGTGTCGCCAATATCGAATCCGCGTTCTTTGAGTCCGCCTTGCAGCAGGCGCACGTTGTGCCAAAGTTTTTCGCGGAGTTGCGGCTGCGATTTCAGCAGTTCAAAACGTTTCAACGCGCCTTCCACCAGGGGCATGGGCAGCGATTTGGCGAAGATTTGTGAGCGCATATTGTAGCGCAGGAAACGGATGATTTCCGTCGGGCCGGCTATAAACGCTCCGATGAGGGCCATACTTTTGGCGAAGGTGCTGAAATACAGGTCTACGTCGTCGGTCACGCCCTGTTCTTCGGCTGCGCCCGCGCCGGTAGCGCCCAGCATTCCGAAGCCGTGGGCGTCGTCGATGAGCAGGCGGAAGCCGTATATTTCTTTCAGGGCTGCGATTTCGCGCAGTTTGCCCTGGTCGCCGCGCATACCGAACACCCCTTCCGTGATAACCAGGATGCCGCCGCCGGTTTCAGCGACGAGGTTTTTAGCGCGGTCGAGGTTTTTGACTAAGCTACCGATGTCGTTGTGGGTATAAGCGAATCGTTTGCCCATGTGCATACGCAGCGCATCCACGATACAGGCATGGCTTTCGGCGTCGTACACCACCACATCGTGGCGGGTCAGCAACGAATCGATGACGGACATAATGCCCTGGTAGCCGTAGTTGAGCAGGTAGCCGTCTTCTTTGCCGACGAAATGCGCCAGGCCCGTTTCCAGTTCCTTGTGCAGTTTCGTTTCGCCCGACATCATACGCGCCCCCATCGGGTAAGCCAGGCCCCAGCGGGCGGCTGCTTCCGCGTCGGCTTTGCGCACTTCCGGGTGGTTGGCCAGGCCGAGGTAGTTGTTGATGCTCCAGCACACCACTTCTTTGCCTTTAAATTTCATGCGGTTGCCCAGTTCGCCTTCCAGCTGCGGGAACATATAGTAGCCTTCTGCTACATCGGCATATTTGCCCAGTGGGCCTGCCTGTTTGAGAATTCGATCGAATAAATCCACTTTACTAATGATGAATGATGAATGATGAATGATGAATGATGAATGACAAACATTGTGAACAATGAAAATTTAGGAGAGATGGGTTGCCGGGATGGCAACCGATGCCCTAAAATTCATCATTCATCATTTATCATTCATCATTATTTTAAGCGGCTTGCATCGCCTCCTTCGCCTTCTTCTCCGCCTGCGCTTCTTTCCAGGCTTTCCAGCGCGGCCCCATGACGGCGTTCATACCTTTATCGATGACGAAGTGGCGGGCAATATTCCAAAGGCCTTTGGCTTGCGTGAAAATGGAATCGCGGGAGCGCAGGCTCAGGGAAAATCCGCCTTCCAAATAAACAATATGGTGCCACCACATGGATGGAATAAACAGGGTTTCGCCGTGTTGCAGGATCGTTTCGTGGCCGGTAGCCTTCTGTAGTGCCGGATATTTTTCAAAATCCGGGTGCAGGGGATCCACATGGCTTTGCACCGTAAAAGGGTGTTGGTAAAGGAACGGGTTTTGATACTGGTCGAACAGCACAATGTGTTTACTCGTCCAGAAATGCGTATGGAACACGTGCGAGCAGTCGATATCGTAATGCAGGGTCGTTACAGCGCCGGTTCCACCAAAAAACATAAACGGGTAGTTGTCTACCCAGCCGTCGCAGATGGTCGGATTCGATACATCGCCGGCCAATTCTTTGGCGTGATCGAGGATATTCCAGAGGAAAATGCGGTGCTCCGTCGGGCCGCTCCGGATCAAATCGAGGTATTCCCCGAATTTCATCTTCAGGCCGGGTTTCATGTAATTCGGGCCGGGTTTGTGATAATCCGAGCCGATCACCGGCACGTCTAATTGACCGTGGTGTTCTTTCAGGTAATCGAAAGTCCACTTTTTAGTCGCTTCCCAGTCTTTTGCCAAATCCGTAAAAACGACCGGTTTTTTGGGTTTAAGGTAATTTTCGATAAATTCTTCGCGGGTCAGTCCGCTACGTCGATCGATTTGAATCAGTTGCATATTGTACTAAATTATTTCAGCAGAACAGTCTTTGGGGTGTGTTCAAAAATGTGTGGCACACTTATTTGAGCACTTCCGTTTTTTGTTCTTCCATGAAACCTTGTTCAATCATCCATTTGTCGCTGAAGAACTTGGTGGCATATTTGGAGCCGTGGTCGCTGAACAACAGCACGACCACATCGTTTTCAGTAAGTTCGTCCTGAATTTGTTCGAGTCCCTGAAGCGCCGCGCCGCTGGAATAACCCACCATCATACCTTCCACGCGGGCCAGTTCGCGGGCGCGCAGGGCGCTGTCTTTGTCCGTCACTTTAACGAATTTGTCGATCATCTCAAAATCCATGTTTCCGGGAATAATGTTTTTTCCGGTGCCTTCCATGCGGTAAGGGTACATTTCCTTTTCGTCGTAAATGCCCGTTTCGTGGTATTTTTTCAGCACGGAGCCATAAGCGTCCACGCCGATGATTTTCAGGTCCGGGTTTTGTTCCCGCAGGTAACGCCCTGATCCACAGAGCGTTCCGCCGGTGCTGGCGCTACCGATCAGCCAGGTGACACGGCCCTGTGTTTGTTCCCATATTTCTGGGCCGGTGCTCAGGTAGTGCGCTTCCCCGTTTTCGAGGTTATAATTTTGATTGATGTAATAAGCGCCGGGTATTTCTTTGGCGAGTTGTTCCGCTTTGCGGTAGTAGGAGTTCGGGTCGTCGGGTTTGGCCTCTTGCGGACAAAGCACCACTTCGGCGCCCATGGCTTTGAGGTTGTTGAGTTTGTCTTCCGATATTTTACTGGTTACCGTCAGTACGCATCTGTATCCCCTGATGGCAGACACCATCGCCAGGCTAAAACCTGTATTGCCGCTCGTGGCATCCACCACCGTTCCGCCGGGTTTGAGTTTGCCGAGGCGTTCGGCCCGTTCAATCATGTGCAAAGCAATGCGGTCTTTAGCGCTTAATCCGGGGTTGAAGGCCTCCACTTTGGCATATACAGTAGCAGGAATATGCAGTACAACGTTGTTGAGGCGAATGAGCGGGGTTTTGCCAATTGTTTCTAGTATGTTATTAAATACCATTCCGGGAACTTTTAGAGATGTACAACGCGGTGAATATTGCTTCTGCGAAAAATAGAGAAGTTCTTCGAAGAACGAGTAAAAAAAAATGCAAACTCAGGACAAAACAGGTTTCAAGCGTGTGGTTAAGGAACAATCAGCAGGTATTCAGGCAATTGTTTCCGGGGCAAAAGTACTTCAAAGCGCCCGAATTATGGTTATCAGATTTTCAAAAGGACACTTAACAAAAAAAACATCTGCAAATGTTTGTCACTTTAAATATTTTTTTCACCTTTGGGTCATTCATCCAAACAATAGTTTGGTTTTCATCTTACACACACAATTAATTCACTTTTCAATCCCCCCTATCTATGCTAGTTTTTTACGTTGTTACCATTTGTTTACTTGCAGTACGTGCTATTCCCTATGTCTCATCGTACTTAGAAACGGGCCTCCGCCGGTAGGTGTTTTACCCCCTGAGTCCTGTTGAAAATGAAGCTGCTTGCTTTGAGGGTTTATGAGTTTAGGGTTTATAAGTTTATAGTTTATAAGTTTATTTTTGGCTGCTCGGAAGATAGAATTGCTTCCTGCAATGTTCATAAACTCATAAACTATAAACTTAGAAACCCTAAACTTATAAACCTTCTAAAGTCAGCCGCTTTCTTTTTTTAAAATTTTCCTTCCAAAAAAGCGCGTGCATCCCGGGCTGTTTGCTCCGGGTTTTCCTCCTGAGGCCAATGTCCGGTATTCCGGTAAATTTTCAAAAAAGCGCCGCGAATGCGCCGGTGAAAGTCGTACGCGTGTTCCGGCGAAATGCGTGTATCTTCTGCGCCCCAGAGGATCAGCGTCGGAGCCGTTATTTTTTCTACCACATCCGCAGGCGGGCGGTTGTCGCTCACCGAAGCCCTGTCCGTGAATGCTTTTCGATTGCCGCTGCGCAGCAATAATTCGTAATGACGTTGGATCAGGGAATCCGTCACGAGCGCATCATCGGCATACACTTCGTCCAGCATAATTTCGATAAAAGATTTCGGCGTGATTTTCCACAGGCTGCGATTCAGCACGGGCGTACGCGCAATCAAATGAACCATGGTGGACTTTTTATCTTCAAAACCGGGCGCTGCGATCAGGATCAGTTTGTCCACTTTCCCCGAAGACGACTCCGAGGCGTAGTGCCAGGCAATCTGGGCGCCGAGGCCATTGCCCGCCAGGTGAAATTTTTTGAGATCGAGGTGGCCGGCGAGGCTGTCCAAGAGGCTGGCGTACATAAAAGCGCTGTAACTACCCCGTGGATGCGGCCCCGTCAGTCCGAAACCGGGCAAATCCACACAAATAACTTTGTATTTATCGGAAAGCGCGGCAGTCCAGGCATCCCAGGTATGCATGGAACTCTGCGCATCGTGCAACAAGATGATGGCATCCCCTTTTCCTGCAATACGGCAAAAAACATCCATGTCATCGATGCGCAGCACGCGGGAATCCGGGCTGGCATATCGCTCCGTTAAACGCTCCACCGGCAAGTCATCGTGCCAGTTGTTCCAAAGCCAATAACTGATAAATAACAAAAAGCCCCAACGCAGCAGGAAGGATATGCTCAGGAAACCAAGCCATTTTCTGGCGGTTGCGAAGAAGGAAGGCTTGGGCGAAGGTGATTTCATGTGGGAGGTCTCATGCCATTGATTTATCAGAAGCAAATACCGCGCTCATGTACTCGCGGTTCATGCGGGCTATATTCTCAACCGAAATTTCTTTGGGGCACTCCGCTTCACAGGCCTTTACATTGGAGCATCGACCAAAACCCTCTGTATCCATTTGTGCAATCATGGACAGGACGCGTTTCTGGCGCTCCACTTGTCCTTGCGGCAACAGTGCGAGGTGCGAAATTTTAGCAGACGTGAACAACATAGCCGATGCATTGGGACAGGCTGCCACACAGGCGCCACAGCCGATACAGGCAGCAGCATCGAATGCGTGGGAAGCCTGCTCTTTTTCAATCGGAATGGCATTCGCATCCTGGGCCTGACCGGTATTGACACTGACATAGCCACCGGCCTGTATGATGCGGTCGAAGGCGGAACGATCCACCACCAGATCCTTAATCACCGGAAACGCCTGTGCGCGGAACGGCTCGATCACAATGGTTTCACCATCGTGGTAATGGCGCATGTGCAGCTGGCAGGTCGTTGTGCCTTTCATGGGGCCGTGCGCCTGCCCGTCGATCACCAGCGAGCAGGCGCCGCAGATGCCTTCCCGGCAATCGTGTTCAAAAGCAACCGGCTCCTCGCGTTGCATCACGAGTTGCTCGTTCAATACGTCCAGCATTTCCAAAAAGGACATATCCGGGTTGACATCCGGTAATAGGTAGGTGACGAATTCACCTTTGTATTTGTCGCCCTGGCGCCAGATTTTCAGATTCAGTTTCATCTTGCGTGAGATGAGTTATGTGTGAAAAATACGAATCAATTTATTCCTTCACTTCCACAATTGCCGAACAATTGTCTATCAGTAAGTTACCGTTTTTACCATCATTCCCCGGCGCATAATACGCCATCAGGTCGATTTCATCAAAATCCGCTATACTCGGCTGTAAAGTAAACGTGTAGAGCGTCCAAACGGAATGGCTCACGGCGCTGCTTTCAGCCAGCAATTCTTCTTCTCCTGTCCTCGTATTGACACCCCATATTTTCAGAATAGTCGGCGATTTATAATTTACTTCCAGTCCGGTGGTTCTGGAAACGGATTGATAATTATTGGAACGCGCCAGATGCACACTGAACGTATAGGTAGAATCTTTTTTCAACCAGCCATTCAGTTTTTGCCCGATACCTTCCCAGGTATTGTTGTCGCGCACCACCATGCCCACATACTTATCGCCGTCTTGCGCTTCCATTTTTACGCCAAACCAGCCGGGCTGAATATCAGGAGGCGATTCATTGTCCGCCCCCAGGTTAATCCATCCGCCGGGCGTAAGCCCGGCTTCCCGGTCATCCCACTCGAAAGAAGGATTTTGCACCCGAATGGTTTGTTGCGCCTGTACACCGCACAGGAAAAAAAAGAAGTACAACAACAAAAACACGTTCTTTTTCATGGGCGAAACATATACATTGAAAGTTGAGTGGCTGAGAAGTTTATAGTTGATAAAGCGTTCGTAATCAACAAATCAGTACAACTTCCTGTTAAAACCTTTTTGGTTGACTATAGTGAAAATGCCAAACGAAAAATGATCTCTCACCCTTCTCACCTCTCACCTCTATTCATACGACCGCTGCACCACCTTGATTTCTTCGTATACCAATAGTTCTTTATGCAAAACAGGTTCTGCATCTTCTCCTTTCCATTCCCAGGCTGCCACGTGCATAAAATCTTCATCGTCGCGCTGTGCTTCCCCTTTGTCCGTCTGGTGTTCTTCCCGGAAGTGTCCGCCGCAGGATTCCTGGCGTTGCAGGGCGTCGTGGCACATCAGTTCGCCCAGCTCCATAAAGTCGGCGACGCGCCATGCTTTTTCCAGTTCAGGATTGAAGTCGTCCGATCTGCCCGGCACGAAAGCGTCTTTCCAGAATTCAGCCCGCAGGGTGCGGATTTCTTCGATGGCCTGTTTCAAACCTTCGGCATTGCGGGCCATGCCGCATTTATCCCACATAATTTTACCGAGGCGGCGGTGGAAACTTTCCACACTTTGTTTTCCGCCGAGATTCATGAGTTGATCGATCCGTTCGCGCACTTCTTTTTCAGCCTGCTCAAATTCAGGCGTAGTGGTCGGAATACTACCCGTGCGAATTTCTTTCGAGAGGTAAGAGCCGATGGTATACGGTAAGACGAAATAGCCGTCGGCGAGACCCTGCATCAGTGCAGAAGCACCGAGTCGGTTGGCGCCGTGATCGCTGAAATTGGCCTCCCCGCAGGCATACAGGCCCGGCACGGAGGTCATCAATTCATAATCCACCCACAGACCGCCCATCGTATAGTGTACGGCGGGGTAAATGCGCATGGGCACTTCATAAGGATTGTCGCCGGTTATTTTGGCGTACATATCAAAAAGATTGCCGTAAGCAGCTGCTACGGTTGCTTTTCCTTTGCGTTTAATGGCATCGGCAAAGTCCAGATAGACGGCCAGACCGGAATTGCCGACGCCCAGACCTTCATCACAGACCGTTTTGGCGGCCCGGCTGGCAATGTCGCGCGGAACAAGGTTGCCAAAAGCGGGATACCGGCGCTCCAGGTAATAATCGCGGTCTTCTTCCGGTATCTGGCGCGGATATTTCAAGCGGTCTTCGGCTTTTTTGGGTACCCAGCAGCGCCCGTCGTTGCGCAGCGACTCCGACATAAGCGTGAGTTTGGACTGGTATTCGCCCGAAACCGGGATACAGGTCGGGTGAATCTGGGTGTAGCAGGGATTGCCGAAAAACGCGCCGCGCCGGTGTGCTCTCCAGGCAGCGGTCACGTTGCACATCATGGCGTTTGTGCTCAGGTAGAACACGTTGCCGTAACCGCCGGTACATAAAACCACCGCATGTGCTGCGTGGCGTTCCAGTTCGCCGGTAAGCAGGTTGCGCACAATGACGCCGCGGCATTTTCCGCCGACCACCACCGTGTCGAGCATTTCATGACGGTTATACAGTTTAACCGTTCCGAGCGCCACCTGGCGGCTGAGCGCCTGGTATGCGCCGATCAGAAGTTGTTGTCCGGTTTGTCCGCGCGCATAAAAAGTGCGGGACACCTGGGTGCCGCCAAAAGAGCGGTTATCGAGCAAGCCGCCGTATTCGCGGGCAAAAGGCACGCCCTGCGCCACGCACTGGTCGATAATATCTGTAGAAACTTCCGCCAGCCGGTGCACGTTGGCTTCCCGGGCACGAAAGTCACCGCCTTTGATGGTATCGTAAAACAGGCGATAAACAGAGTCGCCGTCATTTTGATAGTTCTTAGCGGCATTGATACCGCCCTGCGCTGCAATCGAGTGCGCGCGGCGCGGACTATCGTGGAAAGTGAAACATTTCACATTATAACCCAATTCGCCCAAGGATGCGGCAGCCGATGCGCCCGCCAGGCCGGAGCCGATGATAATAATATCAATCCGGCGTTTGTTATTGGGCGCTACGAGGGGCACATGGCCTTTGTAAGACTCCCACTTTTCGGTGATGTTGCCGGGAGGGGTTTTGGAATCGATCGCAGTTGCCATATTTTTTTGATCAATAATAGTTGTTGAAAGTAGTTATCCGACAAAGTACATCCACAATGGAATAAGTGCAAAACCCGCCGGAACACCAACGGCATACAGGTAGCCGATTGTTTTGATGAGCGGATTGTAACGCGGATGGTTGATACCCAGGGTCTGGAAAGATGACCAGAAGCCGTGCCACAGGTGTAGACCGACCACGACCATGCAAAAGACATAAAAAAGCACATACAAGGGATTCCGGAATGCTTCCTTAACGGGTAAATATAGATCCTGCACCGGATGCGAATAGGCTTCCACTTCAACAGGAGGCAGCGCGCCTAATTTCATCTGGAGCCAGAATTGCCACAGGTGCAGCACTAAAAACACAAAAATAACAATGCCAAACCAGGCCATATTGCGGGAAGTCCGCTCTTCCGTCCGGGTGTGGGATACCGCATACCTCGAATGCCCCCTGGCGGTCTTGTTTTTGCGCCACAGGAGAATACCCTGAATGGCATGCCATAGAATAAAGGCATACAGCGAATAAGAAATGGTCTTAATGACGGGATTGTGGGTCATGAAAAAGGCATAGGTGTTGAAGGCTTCTCCACCATCGTCTTTTAATAACTGCAAATTACCCAGCAGGTGTATGATCAAAAAAAGCATCAGAAATATGCCGGTCAGCGACATGATGACTTTTTGACCAATGGATGAAGAGAGAAATTTGGTAAACCAACTCATCGTATTAGTTGTGAATGTTACGTTCTTGTTTGTTTTGAAGATGCCCCGAACGGCATTTGCGCAAAGAAACAGAACAAAATGAAGTATTGCACCGTATTGCCCTTTTTTTCGCGGAACAAAACTACTTACACCAACCGCGGTACCAAATTATCGTTCGATAAAGATGTAGAAATGGGGTCTATTTAGAAGAGGTAAAAATTTGGGTGGGAGCAGGGACGCTCACCCCTTCACTGCTCTGTTTTCTCCTCGTATTTCCGAAAAACGCTCCAGCCGATCAGGCAGAAGATAATGGCGGCCAGCGCCGTGAGTTGAACGCCGAAAGGCTGGTCGGTGCTTTTTCCAAACAAGAGCAGCGAGGGAAAAATGAGGTTGGACAGGGAAATACCCACCTTCATCACAAAAGCCCGCACGCCGAAAAACATACCCGACAGTTGCTGCCCGCTGTTGCGCTCCTCTTTTTCCACTTCATCGCCGATCAGGGCATTGGGCAAAATGCCAAAAACGGCCAGCGGAAATGCCGCTGCAACACCGAGGGCATATAGCAGTATTTCCGGCGGAAACGGCAGGATATTGGCCACGCTCACCAGGGCAAATACAATAGCAAAAAGTACAAAAGCCAGCAGCATCAGCCATTTTTTACCCACTTTTCGGGCCAGCACATTCACCGGCCAGTAAAAAACAAAACTGCATAAAAAACTCACGATGCTGAATTGGAAGGCATAACCTTTGTCCAGGTCCAGCAATAACGTCGTGTAAAACACCACCCCCAACTGGATAAAAGTCAGCGCCAGCCAGTACATCAGGTCGGAGGCCAGGAACCAGCGAAAATTGCGGTTGCCAAAAACCACTGCCAGCGCCTTGCGGATACCGTGTTCGGATTCCATTTGCCGGGCGTATCGTTTTTCCCGCAGGAAAATAGCCGGTAACAGCATAAAAATCAGTGCAACCGTATTCAGCATTGCCAGCGAAATTTGAAAAGCCTGCACGGAGGTATAACCCTGTTTTTCAAAAATACCCTGCCAGGCATACACGCTGTTGCCCAGGATAAAACCCAGCGCCCAGGCAATGGAAGTCAGCGTACTGATGCGCAGCCGGTCTGCGGGCGTATGGCCCAACTCGGCCATCAGCGCCGTATAGGGAATTACATAAAAAGCAAAAAAGAAATAATACAAGCCGATCATCAGCGCCAGCCAAGCAAAATTGGAAGCGCTTTCGCTGTGCGTAACCGGGTAAAACACCAGAAAACCCGCCAGCGCAAAAGGCAAAGCGCCCCACAACATAAACCAGCGCCGTTTGCCCAGACGCGATGCGGAGCGATCGCTCCAGTTGGCCACAATCGGATCGATCAGGGCATCGAGCAAACGTCCGCCCGAACTGAGTATCCCGATCAGGGTAAATACCAGCAAAACGCTGCCCTGGAACAAAAACGAAGGAAAAATGGGTTGCCCCTGCTCCGGCGGCATATAGAAGTAAATCAGCAGGTTGCCGACGCCGTATCCGCCCAGCGACCAGCCCAACTGACCCATGGCATACAAGATCAATACGCTCAGCGGCGGACGAATCGGAACCAGGGGCTGCAAGGGTTCGCCATCGGGCGCTTTTCGTTTTGCCATTTATTAAGTAGTTATCCGTTATTAGTTATTGGTTATCAGTGTTGCAAATCAAGCATTTACAAAGAATTTAATCAAAACTAAATCTTCTGTAACTCATTGATTTACATTGCTGAAACATGAGTCATTCCGAATTTTTTCAGAGACTCTATCGGCCATGATTTTCACTTTATACATAGTATACCGAGCCGCCCGGGCCGTCGTTGTGCGTCCTCGCCAACGACATTATACCACTCATGTTAAGCGATTTGATCCATTATTTTGCCCGGCATGGGTGGTAATTTGTCGTTGGCGAGGACGCACAACGACGGCCCGGGCGGCTCGGTATACCATGTATAAAGTGAAAATCATGGCCGATAGAATCTCTGTAAAAATTCGGGATGACTCATGTTTCAATAAGTAAAATATCCCAATAATTTCTACCTGGCTAGCGTATAAACCAGGAAACCCTCCTGTTCACCCTTGCAAATAAAGTTATTTTTTTGTAACAAACGGATTGAAGCCGCATTGGCCGGATGTGTAAACGCCTCTATCGTTTTGGCTTGCATAACTTCAAAACCGTATTCCAATACTGCTTCCAGGGTCTCCTGCATATAACCCTGCCCTTGAAAATCGGGATGCAACGAATAACCGATTTCTACGCTGCCTGTTTCCGGAGCAATATTCCACAAACATATCGTTCCGATCAACGTCGGGTTGTTTTTCAAAGCAATGGCCCAGTAAATCGATTCGTTTTGGGCAATGTTGGTGATTATTTTTTGAATGAATTCCCGGGCTTCTTCCAGGTTATTGGCTTTAGGTCTGTCGATATACTGCAAAATACGCGGGTCGGAACGCTGGATATAGATTTCCTGCTCGTCTGACAGTGCCAGTTGACGGAGTTGCAGGCGCTCGGTGAGCAGCTCGGGAAATGGAGTGAAATGGATTTGCATGGATAAATATTTTAATAGAAGGAACACGGATTTAACGGATTGGACACGGATTTTTA
>JAYSZC010000390.1:0-11937 GCA_043738235.1 Lewinellaceae bacterium
ACCCCAACATCAGTATACAAGGCACCTATACCTTGCAGGTAACCAATCCGGCAAATCAGTGTACAGCAACGGACCAAGTACTTATTTCGCAGGATGCAAATGCCCCTATTGCAAGTGCGGGCGCCGACCAGGTAATTAACTGTACGGTCTCTTCTGTAACAATTGGCTCTTCTACTACCAGTGCAGGCGCCGGTATCCAATACCTGTGGACCGGACCCGGCATCACAGGCGCCAACCAGAATCAGATGATGCCGGTGGTAACAATTGGCGGCACCTATATTCTGACTGTCAATAATACAAACAATGGTTGTTCTGCCAGCGACGTGACCCTGATTACGGAACAGGTTGCTTTACCAACTGCATCGGCGGGCGTGGACAACACGTTGAACTGTGCTGTTTTAAATATCACACTGAATACCAGCGGTTCTTCACAAGGCGCCAACTTTACGGCCGGCTGGACTGGTCCGTCCATCAATGCAGGCAACCAGAGTTCCTATAACCCGCAGGTCAGTCTGCCCGGAACCTATACCCTGACCATTACGAATACGACCAATAACTGTTCTGCAACAGACCAGGTCATTATCTCCCAGAACAATACGCTTCCGACAGGTAGCGCCGGGAACGACCAGATTCTCACCTGTAACACACCCAACGGGATCAACCTCAATGGTAGCGGCGGACCTGCCGGTGTTACTTTTTTATGGACAGGCCCAGGCATTACTGCAGGAAATGCAACGCAAGCAAACCCAAATGTAAGCGTCCCCGGCACCTACACTTTGCAGGTGCGCAATCCGGCAAATCAATGTACAGCAACGGACCAAGTACTTATTTCGCAGGATGTAAATGCCCCTGTTGCAAGTGCCGGCAACGACCAGGTAATCAACTGTACGGTCACATCTGTCACCTTAGGTTCTTCTGCCACCAGTTCGGGCGCAGGCATACAATACCTGTGGACCGGACCCGGTATCACAGGAGTCAACCAGAATCAGCCGATGCCGGTGGTAACCGATGGCGGTACTTATATTCTAACGGTCAACAATACAAACAATGGCTGTTCTGCCGGCGACATGACCCTGATTACGAAACTGGTTGCTTTACCAACTGCATTAGCGGGTGCAGACAGTACGTTGAATTGTGCTGTTGTAAACATTACGCTGAATAGCAGCGGTTCTCCACAAGGCGCCAACTTTGCGGCAGGCTGGACTGGTCCGTCCATCAATGCAGGCAATCAAAGTTCCTATAACCCGCAGGTCAGTCTACCCGGAACCTATACCCTGACCATTACGAATACGACCAACAATTGTTCTGCAACAGACCAGGTCGTTATCTCCCAGAACAACACGCTTCCGACAGTCAGCGCCGGGAACGACCAGATTCTTACCTGTACTACACCCAACGGAATTACCCTGAACGGAAGCGGCAGCCCTGCTACCATTACGTATCTCTGGAACGGGCCGGGCATTAATGCCGGTAACGCTACTGTGGCAAATCCGCTCATCAATGATCCCGGTACGTACAATTTAACCTTAACCAATACGGTAAACCAGTGTACTGCAACCGACCAGGTAGTGATAACAGAAGATTCAGGGGTGCCGATGGCTGATGCCGGAGCAGACCTGATTCTTACCTGTTCTGTGAATGCCATTAATATTGATGCTTCCGCTTCTACTTCCGGCGCAGGCATCGAATATCTCTGGACAGGCCCGGGTATCGCAGGTGCGAATGCAACAGCGCAAAACCCGCAGGGTATCACGCTTCCGGGTACCTATAACCTGACAGTAACCAATACCGGTAATAGTTGTATCAATACGGACGTTGTGGTTATTACCATTGACACGATTCGCCCCCTGTCGTCGGCAGGCGCTGATCTTACCTTGAATTGTTACAATGGTAATTCGGATACTTTAGATGCATCTGCTTCTACGACCGGAACCGATTTTACACTGGTTTGGAGTGGACCTGCTATCACACCCGCTAATCAAAATTTGTTAAAACCTGTTGTAAATCAGGCTGGTACGTATGTAGTACTAATTACCAATATCATCAATAACTGTACGGCTTCGGCCGACGCCATCGTTGTATCCGATAGTTTGTCGCCCATAGCGGATGCCGGCACGGATGGAATTATTAACTGTGCCAACAGTACAGTAAGCATTGGCGGCAACTCATCTTCAGGTTCAGATTTTGAATACCTCTGGACAGGCCCGGACATCAATGCCACCAATGAGGCTTTGGCTTCCCTGAGTATCGGACAAGCCGGCACCTACATATTGGTCGTAACGGATGTGAGCAATGGTTGTACTGCCGGCAATGACGTGCTGGTGAACGAAGACCTTGTTTACCCGGTTGCAAGTGCAGGTGCAGACACCGTGATTACCTGTACAAATCCTCTTATTACCTTAAACGGAGCCGCTTCTTCTTCCGGAACCGGTATTCAAATACTCTGGAACGGATTGAGTATCACACCTGCCAGCCAGGGTTTGACAACACCCGATGTTACGCAGCCTGACAATTATGTTCTAACGGTTACCAATACTGTAAACAGTTGTGTATCAACGGATACAGTGGTGGTTTTGCAGGATAAGATACCGCCTGACGCCCTTGCGGGAAACGACGCCATACTCGATTGCCAGACTACCAGCACCATTCTGGATGGCAGCGGATCATCCGTCGGCGTGGCAATAGCCTATTTGTGGGCAGGCCCCGGCATCACGGCTGCCACTGAAACAATGCAAAGTCCGTCCGTCAGCGATCCCGGATCGTATACCCTCGTGGTAACCAATACGGACAACGGATGCGATGCCCAGGACAACGTGTTGATTGACCAGGACATTGTTTTGCCCATAGCCGAAGCCGGTCCTGATCTTTTACTGGATTGCCAGCAGCCTACGCAGGCTATCGATGGTTCAGGATCCAGCACCGGAGCAAATATTCAATATGCCTGGCAAGGCGCCGATATCAATGCAGGAAATATGAATGTCATCAGCCCGATGGTATTCGATTCCGGCACTTATATTGTCGTCGTTACCAATATTCAAAATTTCTGTACCGCTACCGATATGGTTTATGTCGGCCTGAATGCAGACCGGCCTGCCACTTCAGCCGGCACAGACGGCATCCTGAATTGTTCCGTTGATACCTTGCAATTGGACGGCGCTTTATCGGAAACCGGAACAAATATTGTGTATGCCTGGAGTGGCCCGGGTATTGTAAGTGGAGAATCCACGCTCAATTCGCCCAATATATTTCAACCCGGCACTTATACCATCACAGTAACCAATACGGCCAACGGGTGTAGCGACACCGATGTTGTGAGCATTACGCAGGATACGATCGCACCGCTTGTACTGGCCGGTAACGATCAGATCCTGACCTGTGCCAACAGTGCAACAGGCGTTACGCTCAGTTCGGCAGGTTCGAGCAGCGGCGCCGGATTTTCCATTCAATGGAGCGGGTCGGGCATCACGCCCGTTAATGAAGCCCTTGCAAACCCTCTCGTAACAGGTGTCGGCCCTTACGTGCTGACGATTATGAATACGAATAACGGCTGCACCGCTACCGATGTAGTGGTAGTGTTACAAGACCAGAATGCCCCTTTTTCTGTCGCCGGCGCCGATCAGACCATTACTTGTTCGACGACACAAGTATCGCTGGATGGCAGCAGTTCAAGTTCTCCGAGTGGAACACTGCAATATACCTGGGCAGGACCGGGCGTGACTGCGGGCAATCAGAACAATGCAGTCATAACCGTGAGCCAATCCGGCAACTATTCGCTGACCATTGTAAATCCGGTCTCCGGTTGTCAGGCAGTTGACAATGTTCTGGTCAATTTAGACACCGCACCGCCTGTTGCAACTGCTGCCGGCGATACCATTACCTGTCAAAGTCTGGCCGGTACGTTGAGTGCCACCAGCTCGGAAGCAGGTTCGCTTTTTGCGTGGTCAGGACCCGGCATTAACGCCGGGAATGCCGCGCTGCCCACCCTGCAGGTCAACCAGCCGGGCGCGTACAGCGTTACAGTGACGGCGGCAAACGGTTGTACCGACGTAGCCCTTACTGTTATGAATGTAGACTCGAATTTCCCCGTAGGTACTGCTGAAGGAGTTGAATTGAATTGTGCCAACAATGGTGTGGGCAGTATTTCAGGCTCCGTCACCACACCGGGCGCTACGTTCTCCTGGTCAGGCCCCAACGGCTTCAGTGCTACCACCGCAACGGTCACCATTTCCGTAGCGGGTCAATATACGTTTAATATTGTGGCGAATAATGGTTGTGCCAATCCGATTCCGGTCGTTGTAAGTTCCAATTTTACAGCGCCCGATATCAATACTTCCGTGCCGGGCAATCTCGATTGCAGCACAACTTCCCTGACGATCAATGGCGCAGGCACTTCCACCGGCAGTTCCTTCACGTACGAATGGACAACTGCAGGTGGCAATATCTTGTCAGGCAACAACAGTGTTTCACCTGTGGTGGATGCGCCCGGTGCTTATATTTTGCTGGTTACTAACCTGCTCAATGGCTGTACATCCACAGAAACTGTGACGGTGGCCAACGATCCAAATATCCCGACCTCGCTCGACCTGACGGTGCGTGACATCAGGTGCTTTGGAGATAAAAACGGCGTCATTGCTATCAGCGGTATTAACGGAGGCACAGAACCGTTTATGTTCAGCCTGAACGGCGGGACGGAAAGTACGGTCAACCAATACAGCAACCTGGCTGCAGGCGAATATGCTATTTCGCTGGAAGACGCTAACGGGTGTGTGTTGGATACGGTGATTAGTATAACGGAACCTGCGCAATTGCTCGCAGAGTTGGGGCCGGATATGGAAGTTCACCTGGGTGACAGTGTTACGATCAATGCCCAGATCATAAATGAAACGCCTGTTGCCAATGTGCAATGGAATCTTTCGCCCAATCGAGACTCCGCAGATTGCTGCTCCTTCAGTTACAGGCCATTACAGACATACCGGCATGAAATAACGGTGCGCGATTCAAACGGTTGTGTCGCCCGCGATGTAGTGATCGTGACCGTGCGCAGAGACCGCCAGGTATTCATCCCCAATATCATCGACCTCAATAGCGATAACCCGCTCAATGTATTGCTGATGATTCATGGCGGAACGGATGTGGTCAAAGTACACAAATGGTTGATCTTCGACCGCTGGGGCAACTCGGTATTTGAAGCGCGCAACTTCCTGCCGAATGATCCGGCTTATACCTGGGATGGCAGTGTTCGCGGTGATAAAGGGCAGCCCGCCGTTTTTGTCTGGATGGCAGAAATCGAATTTCTGGACGGCCAGACGGAATTGTTTGAAGGGGATGTGACGATTATGAGATAGGGTTGATAAAGGTTTATAAAGTTTATAAGGTTGATAAGGTTGATATACATCCACTCGGGAATGAAGCAATTTTATTTTTTTCGAGCGGATGTATATCAACCTTATAAACCTTTATCAACCCTCATCAACCTTTTAAAACCCTCATCAACCTTTTAAAACAACAACGGCTCCTGTCCCAACAGAATTTGCCAAACCAGCGCTACCACCGCCAGGGTAGGATACAACAACCTGCGCACCAGGTATTTGACAAGCGCCCGGTCGGGTGTAAAATTCATTTTTTCCAATAAATCGGTATAAAAAATGCGGTTGTCTTCTTCCCGGAGACCATGCTGCGCATTCATCAGGCATCGGCCAAATACGCTGAATTGCAACATCACCATTCCGTAAACCGGAAGGGATAACTTCCAGGAAAACAAAAAAGGCGCCACCCAGGCCAACAGGGTGACGAAGAGGTGCAGCCAGAAAATAAGCGTTGATTTTGCGGAAACAAGCATGATAAGTAGTTATCCGTTATTAGTTATTAGTTATCTGTGTTCATAATCAAGCATTTATAAACAAATTAGCCTATACTAATATCAACGAAATACTTAAAATTCGACCTCCATATCTTTAATCACCCGGCCATCCCTGGTTTGTATCCGAACGATATATTTTCCGGGCGTAAGGTTCCAAACTTCCAGGCGCAGGCTGCTGCGATGTTCTCCGGCAATCATAATTTCCTCTTTCGATATATCCTTGATGAATTTGCCGTCGCCTTGCAAGAGTACCATACGTACTTTCTCATCTTTCTCCAGGTAATATCGAAAATTCCCTTCCACAACCATGGCTTTACCGAGGTCGGCAACTCGGCCCGGCACATACTCCACTGTTTTATGCCTGATTTTATAGCCGGGAACTGCTTTGCCCAACTGATTGGCGACAAACGCAGTCAGTGCCGGGTCGTCAATACTTCCCAATGAATAACCATTGGTCATCGCCCACACCGCAGACTGTGCAGCGCCCTCATTGGTTTTTCCTTTTTCAACAATGAATTTCAGCACATTGCACAGCGCTTCAGGCGCCATGGCCGCTACCAGAAAGCGTGCATTTTTTGCGGGGGAAATTTCACCCGCCTGCGTACAAAAGGTTTTGAGCGTCAATGCACCGGGCGTTTTGGGAGTGATATTTACCCATTGCTCTTCTGCCACAACCAAGGTTTGTTGCAAACTGTCGACGGGTTCCATCAGTTGCCCGATCGGGAAGCGTATACGCATGGATTTTCCACGCAGGTTATTGCAGGTTATTTTCAGGCATTCTCCCTGATGTCCGCCTGTACCCTCTACTGTAATACTGATCAGTTTTTGATCCAGCGCTTCTTTGACATCAAAGTTGCGTTGTGCGGTTGTAGCATTTTTTTGCGCAGGCAGGCTGATGCCGGCAATGAGAAGGAGGAATAGAGCAAATGTTTTTCGCATAATGATCTTTTTTTCCTCAAACGTTTTTTACGCCATTTTCATGTGCATGTGGAGACGTTGCTTACGGACGGGGTGACTTCGAGTCAACACACAGTACATGCAGGGTATGCCGAATCCATGTCGTCTTTGAAGGGTACATTTCACATGGTCGCTGCGGGTGTATTGACGGGGTGACTCGATGTCACCCCGTCAATAAGCGTCGCGCGATACTGCCAAGCGACCATTTGAAATACTTCCTCTTTGAATGCATATTATTATTTTCATATATTGTACTTTTAGCGGCGGTTTGTCGTTTGTTCCTTTTGCCTTGTACAAAATGTTGCTATTCCCGTAGGGGATTTCGGCAGTATTTATATCCTGGAATCGATCTTTAACCAATATTTTTTTTATTTTCTAATCAACCATCATTGTTATATGACGTATCATGCCTCCCTTTCGGAAACCCTTCAAAACCTGAGTACCAATGGTTATCACATTACAAACCTGGAATACATGAACATGCCTGAAGAAGCCATCCAGTCGCACGACTGGCGGCTCGACGCGCTACACCATGTGAAAACCGGGAAAGAACGTAGTTCACGCGCGGTCGTTATTGCGGTATCGAGCGCGCACAAGCACCTGAAACTGGCTTTTGTACGGGAATTACTGTCAAAACAGGATTTTTCACCGCTTACTTTGCTCAAACGATTGTTTCCACAAAGCCGAAAATCAGGTATTCATACGAATTGAATCCTTTTCCACAAACATGAGTTCATCCCGGATTGTTTCTACCATGAAAAATCCGGGATTTTTGTTTTTCAAGAACATCCTACGTTGTATATTGACGGGGTGACTCGAAGTCACCCCGTCAATATACCGCTGTTTAGATCGGAATCTTTACTTTTGGGTTTTTTATCACACCTGTTATACCCATTATGTTCCAGAAAGGTTCTAAAGCCCACAGCATTGTCCACCTGAAATGCCCGCGTTGTCAGGAGGGTGAAACATTTGAAACGGGCAGTTGGTCGTTTGTAAAACCGTTCGATATGCTGGAACGCTGCCCCAAATGCGATCTCAATTACTTTCCCGAACCCGGTTATTATTACGGAGCCATGTTCATTTCCTATATCTGGACCGGTTGGTTTTCGCTGCTGTTCATTGCCACTTTTCAGTGGGGGCTGGGTTGGAGTTCCAACGCGGCATTCGGCGTGCTGATCCTTTTTTTGCTCATCAATTTCGTGTATATTTTTCGTGTCTCACGGCTCATGTGGCTGAATATCAATGTGAAATACGACCCGAATGCGATTCGGAAGCATGGGAAGTAGTCAGTCCGAAAAAAGCGTTACCTGGGCCGTTAAATAGCTTGTGGCGACTAATGAGCGCAATAAAACAACAATCCGCAAGCGCATGAGCAGTGATTTTGAATAAGGTTAACTAATTTTGCACACCTGCTTATCTGTGGATAAACCCATCAAACCTTCAAAACCTTCAAACCTGCTCAAACCATGATTTAATCCACAGTAAACAACCCGATTTAACACCCTACCAGATGCAAGAACATCCTTTGCTTATTGCTTTTGCACAGCTCATTGGAGACTTTTTCCACAGCGCTGCAAACGAACATCCCCTTCGAGAAACCCTGCTTCGTCGCCTTGCTCAGGCCCTGCTTCAAGGCCAGACAAGCAATTTTATGCGCGATACTTTTCAGTTTGAAAGAATCCGGCACTACAATACCCAGTACCTGGGCGCCGGAGATCGCGATTACCTGAACAGGATATTGGGTGAAGAACAACAGGCGATACTGCCCGGACAAACCCAGATACGGGTTTTCCTGAGAGAAATGCCGGCCAGGGCCACCTACCTGCGCAGCAGTATCCCACCCTGGGCGCGCTCGGCAGCACTGACGGATAGTATCGGCCCGGTACTCAACCGCGATGGCAGGCGGTTCTGGCTGGATATTTACACCCTTGTCCCCGAGATCAAGGCCATCGGATTTGTCAATACCAGCCGTCCGGCACTCCTGCTTGGCCCCGACACGCCCTTGGTCATCAATACTTCACTGGTCAGCACCCTGACAATCGAAGCAGGCACGATCTGGGTGCAGGCAAGAATGTTTGTGCCGGGGGCCGATGAAAAATTGTATTGCGGACTGCTGATCGAATCGGCAGAAGTGACTTTTCCGGGCGTCAAAGGCCAATACACCCACGGTCGCATCATCATGCGCGCCGGGAGTTCTGCCACGCTCAGCGTACGACTCAGGTCGCCGGAGATAATTGTCCCCGATGATATTGCCCAGGGCGCCGATGCGCGGGTTTCACAATACCGCCATCCGGAGGGTTTTGAACTTCGCTTGCACCAAAGCAATCCGGGGCTTACAGCCGTAGCAGGAGCGGGTTGGAACATCTACGGCGAAGAGAAAAATTTTGAATGGACGCAAGGCCCAAGCACGTTCAACTACCTTTTCAGCGGCGTTTCCGTTCCAATGACCCCGGATTTGACCGAAGTAAATATCGCGCAATCCCTCTCGCCGGTATTGAATGTATCGGGGTCAACAGCCATTGAGAACGCAGCCTGGTTGCTGCCTGCCGCTGAAATGGGCTGGCCTTTATCGGCAGAAGGCGCAGGCATGTTATCCGTCCGGACGCAAAAAGGACTGCTGGCACGCTGCGCCGGATTGCTGGATGTCAACCAGGTATCCACAGCACCCCTTCAGATTAATCGCTGCTGGATGAATGTTGCGGCGGGTCAGATACAAATCATCGCTTTGGAAAGCGCCACGGAGTACGCCATCCAAACGCTCCGGCTGTGGCAGGACAGCCAGTCTCGCTGGAACGACATCCGGTTAAAATATCCCGGCATATTCCCGTTTATATACCAAAGCAATGCCACCGGCACAGAGGCAATCGTGTCTATTACCAATTGTGAAGGCAAACTCGACCGGCCCGTCGGCGCCGATCAGCAAGCGTTTAACCTTCATACAAAAACCTCCATCTACCTTCGCTTGTACGGCCCACTGAGCGACTACACCCTGCTGTACGATGAAAATGTCATTCAGGACAATCAAGATCCGAATGATCCGGAGGGAGCGACGGGGGTACTCTCTTTTCAGAGCCGGGCCATTGCGCTCAACAATGCCCTGCTGACCGTTTCACCGATCAATGCGTTTTTACTGAGCGGCGAGTTGCCTCCCCAAGCCGATACATTTATAGAAACAAGCCTGCTCTATGCTTTTGCTTTAGTTGGATATCTGCCCGCCCTTCCCGACCCTTATGCTGCCGATACGGGCGTTTTTAAATGGATGCACATCGAACTGGAAGGCCAGGAAGGCGTTTACAGGCTCAACAATATCCAGCGGCTGTTAATCAGTTCGATGCACTGGCAGGCAGCCGAAGCGCCGGGAACCCGCTTCATTTTCGGCGACATCGCAGACATGGAAGCGAATCTGTATATCCACATGAATCCCATGCTCGATCTGCAAAGGTCGCTCAACGATCAATACAATATGCGTGCCGACCGCGCAGCCAAAGCAGCCACCCGCTTCAGCCGGCATTCGGGCGTCAACTTCGGCGGCCATGAATGGCTCGAAGAATACGATGTGAACATTCGCGTCAACGACGTTTACCGGAACCACCATTTTTTCAGCCTGTTGGATGTCAGTACGGCTGCCGACTGGATGGGCGTAAATGTTGGGTACCTCGACGAACAGTTCATTTTTGAACGCCGCTTTGAAGTCGTAGCAGACCAAAACCCACTTTCCGCCGATGGCATGGATGTGGTGGCTACGGGAAGACTCGTGCGCCTATTTACCGTTCCACAAATCAGTTGGGAACCCGTGCTCAATAAATCCAAGGCCACCAATGCTGCGAATGATCCGCCGGAAGGCCTGCTGTTGTTTAAAGACGACGGACCGCCGACGCTCATAGGCAATACCGGCAGCGGCACCGTGCCAATAGCCCCCCTTCCGGTAGCCGAATACCTCGACGAAGGCTATAATAACAACCCGGAGTTTAAAGCCTGGAGTTTCTTTACCCTGCCTTTCGGTATGCTGGGCATTGCGCGCTACAACCAGGAAGTAACGATAAAAAATAACCCGCCTATCCCCGGCGCTACGATCGGGCGGCTCCAACAACAATTCGGGAGCGATATTCAAACCGCTTTGCAGATCAGTACCAAAGGTTATTTGCACCCGCATAATAACCGCAACTTTGAAGGCATGACCACGCAGTTGTACAACCTGCGCAGTCCGCTTGGTCAGGACCTCAATAAAAGCATTCTTTCTGCTACAGTAACCCAGATTTTTAACAATGAATTCGGGCCGGATGCAGGCAAACTCATTCAACGCGGCGTTCCGGTAGAACGTTATGATTTTAGCGGATACGGCGCCAATCTTTTCAGCCACTGGGTAGATCCGTATGCAGTTATCGCTCAAACTTCTCAGGCAAAATTCGATGTGTGGCGCGGCCGCACCGCCCACGAAGTGATACAGGTGCGGAGTATTGTCTACCCCTGGGGTATCAGGGTGGTGCGTACGATCACGATGTACCGCAACAGCGCCGCTTTGGTGTATCGGATAGACAGCGGATGGCGCGCAGAAAGTGATGGCGTATATGATTTCGATACCGTAATCGACGACGGTATTGTAGAAAAAGGGTATGGTTTCCACGCAGGTATTGTAAAAGGCGTATTCAACGTCCGCAATATTGTGGAAAGTGAAGACCTGAATCCTTTCACAGATACCTGGTTTAAAACCACGGGGTATTACATTAATGAAAACAACGGCCTTGCCACCCTGGTGGGAGCCGGCAAATCACTGGAAGTAGACCTGCGACCCGTTTATTTTGACGCCGATGTGCAGATAGACGGCATCATTCAAGGCGGCATTGATGGCCGGACTCCATCCAAACGTATGCTGGGTTACCTACAGGTAGCGCCGAGAGGTGTGCCTATTTCCGCTGAATTGTTCAGGAACCTGCTGTTGATGCAAAACGGTTTGGGTGGTCCGGTGGATTGCCTGATCGACATCGGCGAAAGCAAACAGACCATGCGACTGAGCCGGGTGGAAGTACAACCTTCTGTTGAAGCCGGGAAAATCGTGTTTGTGACAGCCGCCAAAGGCACACCCGTATTGCCTAAAGACGGCAGTTGGAGTGTGGTGAGAT
>JAYSZC010000391.1:0-1811 GCA_043738235.1 Lewinellaceae bacterium
TGCCGCCGCTTTTCGTTTGCGACAGCATATATTGTGTGAATAATCTGGGATAATCATGGTGCCCGAACACCATATTCGGCTCATACAGCTGCAATTTAAAATAGCCCGTGCGTGTACCCGGCGAATACTCGGGCAGTTCGGTCAAATTGTAATCGGGCCTGATGCGCAGATCTTCCAATTCTTTCACCTCTATCTCGGTAGTCATGTAAGGAATGGCATCGGGGGAAGCATCTGCGTTAAAGAGTGGAAATGATTCCTTTAGCGCCTGCTCCGCCGGGAGAAAATTGCCGCTCGACAAGGCGCTTAATTTCACTTTAAAACTTTGATTATTAATCCCTCCTCCGTATTCCTTGTAATGCCCTGCAAAACCTCCTTCCATTTCAGGCATACTGTTCCACTCTATATCAAAACGAATGCCCGTCAGTCGCTTTCGAAACAGCTCGGCATTGCCAATCAGCAGGTATGCATTTTTTGCCGGTACGGGTCCGAACGGCATAAAAGGGGTAGCGGCATCCAGCAAACCCGCATTGCTTCTGAGGGTGAGCGATTTCATGCCCTTGGTCTGCGTCTCGATCCGGATCGTTTCCAGTTCAAGGGGCATGATAAAGGAATAGAGGTATTTTTCTGCATTGGGGTTGAGCAATACCCGGAGCAGAGGGTGCTGTGTTTCAAAATCTTCACCCAGTACTTCCGGCATACAATGCACAATGGCCGGATCTTCCTCGGAAAGGAATAAAGTCAGGTTTATTTCGCGCGCAGATTGCCAGTTTTGTATCGCGTCTACCTGTAAGCGTTCAATACGATGCCATCCTTCCGCTGTACTGACATCTACCCAGATGGCGTCTTTGAATAAATCTATGATGACATACTCGGGGCTGTCCTCGGTGTTCCGGCTGATATCCTCAATCAAGTCAAAAAAGTTGGACATGGAAGCAGGTGTGAAGCTGAAATGCACTTCAATAGTACGCTCTCCTTCCTGCAGCAGCAAAACCGGTGAGGCAATGACGAATCCAACGGAAGCATCTGCCATATTTCGGTTGACTGGAGCAATATCCTCTTGTTCCTGCCCAAAAACCGGCCAACCCTGATCGCCTTTTCTGAAGGGCATTCCCAGACCGTCTCTGGAATCTGCTACGGGCGCCGCATAAATCGCTGAAACGAGTTTATACGAACTATTGGCTTTCATCCGGTTACTTTTAGCTACAAAAACGTTTTTCAGGGCTGCAACCCGGGTCTTCGCTACCAGCAAATCACTCACCGTAAGGTATCTGGAGGCGACGCCGTCTGCGTTGCTGCCGGCTAAAAGTGCGGTATTTTTTTCCAGCAGGTATTCCTGCATGTGATCGGCCAGTTGGAAACATACAATGGTGCGATCCGGGATATGCGGAATAAATTGTTGCTGGAGAATATCCTGGTAATAATAATTTAAATGTTCGCGCGGTTTGTCATTCAGTTGATTTCGCACATGCAGCAGGAGTTGGACGTAAGCCAGTAGCAATCCGATATGAGGCTCATGGTTGCTTTGCCGTTCTATGGAAAACCGGAGCCATCCGGGCGCTTTTCCTTCGAGGTAAACCATCGTAATATGCAGCTGCTGAAAAACAGGCCGCATGGCTTCTACAATAACTTTGAGTTTGTCCGAATCTTCCGGCAGCTGCGTGTTGGGAGCGGTCTTTTTTTTCCAAATCACATCAAATGACTCGAAGCCATGTATGATTGGAGCATCTATGGGAATCAATTGTTCGCTTTCCAGGGTGCGCAGAAGCGATTGGAAGGACTGCATCATGCCTGCAAGGCCGTCCTCACTGTTC
>JAYSZC010000392.1:0-1810 GCA_043738235.1 Lewinellaceae bacterium
CTCAATTATCTTCTAACGAGATGCCACTCACTACTCACTACTCACTACTCACAACTCACAACTCACAACTCACAACTCACAACTCACAACTCACTACTCACTACTCACTACTCACTACTCACTACTCACTACTCACTACTCACTACTCACTACTCACTACTCACAACTCACAACTCACAACTCACTATACAACAAATACTTCTTCCTGATTTCCTTAAACAGCCGCAGGTCGTATTGCCAGCTGGCCCGTATTTCCGCTTCCGTTTTACCGGCAATGATCTGTTCGCGGAGGGTACTGTTACCGGCCAACAGGTCGAAAAAGCGGTTGGACAGAAAAAATGTTTCCGGGTTGGGTACGCACTGGAAAAAATCGAGTAAAATGGATAGATTGAGTGCATTCATCTGACGCAAGGTATCCATGGGGATGCTGCGAAAATCTTTTCCAAAACAAATTTCTCCTTCCTGAGGCGGGTATTTGGCCGCAAAACCGCGGCGTGGGATAAAAGAAAAACTGCTGTCGGGGTAGCCGGGGTGACCGACCATTTGGAAAGGAGCGGGCGTACCGCGGGCTACGCTGACTTCGGTACCTTCAAAAAAACAAAGACTTGGATAAAGTAGCGCAGCGCGGGTATTGGGGAGATTGGGCGAAGTGCCGACCGGCAAATCATAAGGCGTCCGGTGGGTGTAGTTTTTGCACGGAATAACCTGTAAATCAATCTTGTCCGCCTGTCCGATCCAGTATTCGCCGGCAAAAAGACGGGCCAGTTCGCCGATGGTGCAGCCATGCACAACGGGTAAAGGCGCGATGCCGACAAAAGAGGAAAAGCGCGTATCCAGCACCGGCCCGTCCACATAATGACCGTTCGGGTTGGGGCGATCCAGGATGATGACCTGTTTGCCTTGTTCGGCGCAGGCTTCCATGACGTAAAACAGGGTGCTGATGTAGGTGTAAAAACGAGCGCCCACATCCTGAATATCGAATACGACGACATCAATCCCTTCAAGGTCTTCGCGAGTGGGTTTTTTCTTTTTGCCATACAGTGATACGATCGGGATGCAGGTGCGGATGTCCTGCCCGTCCCGCACCGTTTCTCCGGCATCTTCGGCGCCCCGAAAACCGTGTTCGGGTGCAAAAATGCGTACTACACAAGCGCCGATATCGTGCAAGGTATCCACCAAATGGGTGTTTCCGACGAAAGAGGAGTGGTTGACAACCAATGCCGTCTGTTTGTCGCAAAGCAAATGCAGCAGCGCTCCCATTTGTTCCGCACCAACGATAACGCTTTGATTTTCAAGAGTATTTGATTGTGAAAACGCAGGACTCAAGCAAAATGACCAGGCGGCGGCAAAAAAATATTTCAGGTACATCAATTTCAAAACGGACTTTTTCAAACAATTCGTGTTTACTGTTATATGTTTGCAAATGTTATGCTTCATAAAGACGCAATGGTACACTTTTTAATGAGCTAATATCAACCTTCATCAACTTTTATCAACCTTCATCAACAAGGTTTCAAACCATCCAGTATTGTGTACGCCATTATCGACGTGGAGACAACCGGCGGGCAGGCCCGTTACGAACGGATTACCGAGATTGCGATCGTTTTGCACGATGGCGACCGGGTGGTCGATACGTTTTCAACCCTGCTGAACCCGGAGCGCAGCATTCCCTGGAATATTACGCGGTTGACGGGTATTTCCGATGAAATGGTCGCCCATGCCCCCAAGTTTTACGAAGTGGCGAAACAAATCGTACAGATGACCGAAGGTGCGGTTTTTGTGGCGCACAATGTTGCTTTCGATTACAATT
>JAYSZC010000393.1:0-4400 GCA_043738235.1 Lewinellaceae bacterium
CGCTTATGAAGGCATTCCGGCTGTTTTTGAATCCTTCGACCAGTACGCGCAATTGTTGGCGAAAATGCAGGTCTCTAAAACGGATTTTGCGCAATGGACCGAGCAGCACCTGTCTAAAATTCCGCCAACGTCCAAAACCTATCGCATGGCCTTGGGCGGTATCGTATCGGGTTTAAAAACCGCCACCAGCACTTTGTATCCCGAATATGCCCGGAAATACATCGACCGGTACAAAACCGCCAGCCAGGGCGAAATTGCCAAAATGGATATGGAATTGAAGCGCTCCGGCACTTCCACCCCCGGCTTTGAAGCGCCCGACCTGGTAGGCATGACGCCCGACAGCCAGACGTATTCCCTGAGCAAAATGCGCGGCAAATTGGTGTTGATCGACTTCTGGGCCAGCTGGTGCGGTCCCTGCCGCAAAGAAAACCCCAATGTGGTAGCCAATTACAACAAATACAAAGACAAGGGCTTCGATATCCTCGGCGTGAGCCTCGACCGCGAACCCAATGCCTGGAAAAAAGCCATCAAAGACGACGGGCTTCCATGGCACCATATCAGCGACCTGAAGGGCTGGCAAAGCTCGCACGCAACGCTGTACGCCGTTTCGTCTATTCCTCAAACAGTACTTGTTGACAAGGACGGGAAAATCCTGGCCCGCAATATTCGCGGGGAACAACTGGGCGCGAAGTTGAAAGAACTGCTGGGAGAGTAGGTTTTAAAAAATCCAATAGAAAATCATGAGTCATGCCAATTAGGAGGAAAGTTGGATAACAATGCTCGAATGCTCCTAACTTCCCGAAAGTTTCGAAACTTTCGGGAAGTTTAGCACTGGTTCATAGCCTTACCGCCGTGCGTGGGTCTTACGACCTAATCTCTGGTAATATTTTTTCCATGAGAAAAGAGGGAGTGCCAAAGAAATCTTCCTCGCTTTCTTCGCTCCGCACAAATCCAAATTGTTCGTACAGCCTGATGGCTTTGTACAGGTAAGGGCTTGCAATAATTATTTCACCGGATTCCCCAACGCATCGAACAACAGGTCTTTTCGCCGAACTTCAACTTCGTAGGTCACCACGCCTTTGGCATTCGTTATTTTGGCTGTTTCTTTTACTTTTTTCCCTTGCAGCGCAGTCTGCACAGGCTTTGGTAACTCCGAAAACACGATATCCACTTCGGTTTCCAGAAGGCCGCCATTCGCATCAAATACGACAGACATTTCCTGGTCACCGGCCGTATCAAATTCAGCCTCATAGTTGCTGTCTTCTTTTTCCCAATCCACATCCTCTACATGTGGGTAGGCTTTTGCGAAGGCCATTTTTACAGATTCCGGAACTTTAGAAGATTTTGCTTTTTGGGCGAAAGTTGTTTGCACAAAGGCAAACAGGGCGATGAGCAACATGATTTTTTTCATGGAAAATTTTTGAATGTTAGAAAATTGCAGGAAAAATATACACGGTCAAAAGACAATTAAATAACAAAGGGAAAGGTACTCAAAGCTGATGGGAAACGGACGACAGTCGTCCGCCAAAATTGGCCGGGAATCGGTTTGAGCCTTGGGAAAAGGATTTATAAAACTTTGCTTAAATAGGGTTGTTGTATTGTTTTGTTTCGATCAAATTATGAATTTAACCAATTAAATTCGCAATAAAATGAAAAAGCCAACTCTACTATTTGTTGCATTAGCAATAAATTTATGTATAGTGTCTATGGCACTTATACAGTGTTCTCACGAATCAAAAGGCGTAAAAGAAAATGAAGAGCCCAAACCCAGGACAATGCTGGATGACGGTAAAGAAATATTCCGATACGAAACTTTTGGTGATGAAGTTTTCTGGACGGACAAGCTTCAGTTGCACAAAGCCATTGCAGGTTCAGAGCACGGAGGAGTGGGCGAAGGGCTTTCACCCAAAGCTGCTTTGGCAGCAGGATTAAAAGTTGACCTTGCCATCCTACCCGATGTATTAAGAAAAAAAATAGCCGAGGGAAAATTTTTGGATGATGTATCAGTTACACTGGAATTGATCAAACTAAATTCAGTGCTCGGGGTAGTCGGAAAATTTAGCGATAATGGCGATTTACAATCCATTGGACTTACCTGCGCTGTTTGCCATTCTACTGTTGCAAATGAGACAGGAATAGGCAGTCGTGAAGATGGTTGGCCAAACCGCGATTTAAATGTAGGAGCGATAATTTCCATGTCTCCCGACCTTAGTGCATACACTGCCTTACTCGGTGTAGATGTAGAAGCAGTAAAAAAAGTTTTAGCCAGCTGGGGCCCAGGGAAATTTGATGCGCTGTTAAATTTAGACGGCAAAGCATTCCGTCCCGATGGAAAGTCAGCCGCTACTTTAATACCGGAAGCATTCGGGCATGCAGGGCATACGTTGCACACATGGACAGGCGGATGGGGTGATGTAACTTACTGGAATGCTTATGTGGCAAATCTTGAATTGCAGGGACAAGGCACTTTTTTTGATGAACGTTTGAACGATGCTAAAAAATATCCTGTTGCAGCAAAAGCACATTTTGGAAATAAACGCAGCAATCCGGACCTCGTAACTGATAAACTTGCAGCGTTACAATTGTATCAACTATCCCTTGCTGCACCCAAACCTCCAGATAATAGCTTTAATAAAGAATCAGCAGCACGCGGAAAGATTCTGTTTAGTAATAAGGCACAATGTGCAACCTGCCATGTCCCGCCGCTCTTTACCGAACCGGGATGGAACACGCACAAAGCTTCAGACATCGGCATTGATGATTTTCAAGCCAATCGTTCACCTGATAGCAGCTATGTTACACAAGGCTTGGCAGGCTTATGGACCCACATGAAAGGTGGCTTTTATCACGATGGCCGATTCGCAACATTGATGGATGTAGTCAATCACTATAATAACTTCAAGAAACTAAATTTAACCGAATCCGAAAAAAATGATTTGGTGGAATACCTTAAATCAATATAAGTAAAAGGGGGAAATTGCAAAGCGCCAAAAAGCAATGAGTTACATTGCTTTTTGACGCTTTGGCCGCCATTGGGTATCTCTCTGCTTGGAAAAACATACGCACACAAAACTAAATCCTGTTCTCCCCTCGTACATTTCCAGAATCTTGCTTGCCAAAAGAAATACGCCCCGTTTTCTGAAAACATAACTACTTTTCTCGCTTCAATCCAACGTTCGCCATTGATGCCCGTAGATTCTGGTCAGACCGCCCTTCTCATTTTTTCCCGCACGGCTTCGCAAGAGGCTGAGTTGAAGACCTTTGATTGCAATGCCGGCCAAAGCGCGAACCGGGTCATCGTTCAGCGCCTGATCCGACACACGGTTGCTACCGCCCGGCGAACCCGACTGTCTGTTTTCGTCCACTACGACACCAGGCGCTCTTCCGGTACATTTGGAACACATTTGGCAGATGCGCTGGAGTCTGTTTTTGAAAAAGGATATACCAGCATCGTTGCCATAGGCAACGATTGCCCGGAACTTTCGGCCCCCATGCTGTTGGAGGCCCATGCCCGGCTGGCAAAACAAAAATTGGTGCTCGGGCCGGCTTTCGATGGCGGCCTGTACCTGATCGGGATTCAAAAATCGGCCTACCATCGCCCGTCTTTTGTGAATTTGCCTTGGGAAACCCCGCAGTTGCAAACGGCCTGGAAGGAATACCCGGCGGCCGAGCCGGCGGAAATGGACTGGCTGGAGCCTTTAAGCGACGTTGACCATGCGGCTGATTTCAAAACCCTGCTGGCACGATTGCCCCGCTGGAACCGCCTGCGGACACAATTCCGAAGTATCCTGGCATCTTTCGCCGTTACAGCGAATTCGTTTTCCCGGAATGTGCTACCCCTGATACAAATTAGCCTGGCCCCTCTGCGCGGCCCGCCATTTCCCTGAGTGAACGTTTTCTTTTCTGTACTTGCCCTTCTGCATACTACCCGGAAACTGTTTCCAAACAGTTCGGTGTGTAGTCACGGGGTGACTTGAAGTCACCCCGTGACTCGCCCAGCACCCAAGGCTCAGTATGCCTTTGGAGGCCCGCGACTTCCTGCGCAGGGGCCGGTGCGCTCTACGGTGTACGCTACTTTTGTCGTCCTGACGGGATCCGTCCACTCTACGGGCGGGAAATCGGGGTGGTAACACACCGTAGCGTGGACGGATCCCGTCAGGATGACAAAAGTAGCGTACACCGTAGAGTGTTCTGCGACATACACCGTAGAGTTCCGCGACACACCGTAGAAATGGATTCCGTGATTTTTCTACCTTGCTTTCCCATTCCCCCACAGGCATAACAAAACGCAAAAATACACAAGACTCGGCACCCGTCGGCCTGCTGTTTCATCCATGCTGCCGGCACCTAAAAAAAATGGCCAGTACCAACAAAGTACCGACCGATCCCGCCATTCCAGG
>JAYSZC010000394.1:0-4399 GCA_043738235.1 Lewinellaceae bacterium
CTCTACGGACTTATGACTTCGCACTAACGACTTCGGACTGCCTGCATCATTTCACGGATCAGCACCGGATCTTTTTCAACCGCATTGCCCACCACCACCAGGTCAGCGCCGGCGCGCAGGTTGGCGGCAACTTTTTCCGGGGTTCGAATGCCGCCGCCGACGATCAGGGGCACCGAAACGGCGCCGGCGACGGCTTCTATCATACTTTCCGGCACCGGATTGGTGGCGCCCGAACCGGCATCCAGGTAAATCAATTTCAGGCCCAGCATCTCGCCGGCTAAGGCGGTACACACCGCGATGTCGTCTTTGTGCGCCGGAATGGGGTACGTGTTGGACATGTACTGCACGGAGGTTTGTACACCGCCGTCGATGAGCATGTAGCCGGTACTGATGATTTCGAGGGGCGACATTTTCAAAAAAGGAGCAGAAATGACGTGCTGCCCGATCAGCAATTCGGGGTTGCGCCCGCTGATGAGCGACAGGAACAACAACCCGTCGGCCCGGTAACTGAGTTGGAAGGAATTGCCCGGAAACAGGATCATCGGGATGGCGCAGCGCTCCCTTATTTTACTTAGCAAGGCATCCAGCATATTATTGACAACCAGGCTGCCGCCGATAAAAAAATAATCCACCCCGCACTCGGCAGCTAGATCGAGCGCCTGCTCCATTTTCTGAAGCCGCAATTTGTCCGGGTCAAACAGCACCGCTAATTTTTTTTCGCCGAGCCGTTTGGCTTCCACTAAGCCCGAATAAAGTTTTTTGTCGTTCATGCTGCTATATTTTGTTTTCTGACTATCCGCATATTGTAAGGTAATGTTGATTTTCTCAACTCCGCAGCATCTGCCCGATCACCGCCAGGTCGCGCCAGATATTCCAGTCTTTGGCAAAAAGAAAATTCAGACGGTCGACCATTTGAACGGTTGGGCGAATATCCCGCAGTTCGTCGAGTGATGAAAAAACGCCCGTTTTCAGGGGCGGCAGACTGGAAATATTGCTTTGCGGTGCATAACCCACCCAGGTTTTTTGTCCGCTGAAAACGGCCCGCCAGTTGGACAGCCATTGACTGCGGTGGCTGGAAAAAAACAGCCAGACAGGCGCTGCGGGCAGCAAAGCCAAACAGGTAAGCAGGTCGAGCATCCGTTTATTGCGGCGTTGTCCGGGTTGTGCGATATTGTAACGGATCGCGATGGTATAGAGTTCGCCCGGCTCGTCTTTGCTGCTGCTGCCGATGATACTCATACTTTCTTCCGGTACAATTTTGTAGGAAATAGCGGGACCTAAGCGGGTCATACACGACATAATGTCCTGGCTGCGGATGTCCCGGGAGCAAAAAATAATTTCATTGACCCGGTAGATGCGCACCACCTCGTCCATTTGGCCGAAATGGCAAAGGTAGCTTCGGTCGTCGTCGACACCCGGCGGCGCCACCGTTCCGATCATGTTTTGCGGAACGCCCACCTGGTTCAGCAATCCGCTTACCCGCTCGCTTTCCTCCCGGGAACCGACTATCAGCAGGTTCCTGATTTTATCGCGCCCGAGCCGAAAATTGCGAAATTGAATAAAATGCGCCGCTGCCCGGACGCCTACGGTTGCCAGCACGGACCAGACCGCTCCCATCAGTACAAGCGCCCGCGAAGGCCGGTAGTCGAGGTCCAGAAAACCATAAACGGCTGCTAAAACGACCGTTCCGAATCCCAGTCCACGCACTAACCGGCGCACATCGTAGCGCTGGTCGTACCCGCCGTTGAGCCACACCGTGCCCAGCCAGATCAGGATGTACAGGGGAAAATTGAACCACAATACGTTGGTTTTGAACCAGTCGGGGTCTTTGTAATAGTAGTTGGCCCAAAAGTTTTTCAAAATAACCAATCCGGCATAAATCAGGCCCGCGTCCAGCGCAGGCAGCCATATTTTGTCCCAGAAGTTTTTGGCCAGCGTCATACCCGCGCGCAACCAGATGGCGCCCCGCAACATCAGTACAAACAACCCCGCTTGCCGACCGGTGAAATGTTTTTGGATAAAAATAATCATGGCCTGGTAAAAGGTGCGCACATAGTTCAAACTGCCTTTTTTGGTGCTTTCCCCTTTGTAATGAATGATTTTGGTATCGGGGAAATAGTAGTTCTTGTACCCGGCCTGCATGATCCGGTAAGACAGATCGATGTCCTCGCCGTACATAAAAAAGGCTTCGTCGAGCAGCCCGGCCCGATCCAAAGCGCTGCGGCGCATAAACATAAAACAACCCGCGAGCACATCTACCTCGCTGGTTTTATCGGCATCGAGGTAACCCAAATAATAGCGGTTGAAAAAGCGGCTGCGGGGAAAAATGGCCGACAGCCCGAAGGTTTTGCAAAAGGCTACCCAGGGCGAAGGAAAACCGCGTTTGCTTTCCGGCAGAAATTTACCGGCGCCGTCGATCAGTTTGCAACCCAGCGCGCCTGCGTCGGGATGGCTGTCCATAAATGCCAGGCATTTGGAAAAGGTATCTTCTTCTACCAGCGTATCGGGGTTCAACAGCAATACATACTCGCCGGTGCTTTGCCGGATCGCCTGGTTGTTGGCTACCGCAAATCCGGGATTGTCGCGGTTGGCGATCAGGCGCACTTCGGGAAATTTTTCCTGCACCATCCGCACCGAGTCATCCACCGAATTATTGTCGACTACCCATACCTCCGCCTGTATGCCTTGCAGGGCGCGCCGCACCGAACCGAGCGCCTGTTCGAGGAAGTGCCGCACGTTGTAATTGACAATGATGATGGATAGTCGCATTTTATAAAAGGCAAAAGGCAAAGAACAAAAAGCAAAGGGCAAAAGACAAAAGGCAAAGAGCAAGAGGCAAAGGGCAATATTAACCGAGTAGATGTTTTTTGCCTTTTGTTTTTTGCCCTTTGCCTCTTATCTAATAAGCCAGGGTCACATTCTTCGTTTCACTAAAAAATCGCAGCGCCTCCCAGCCGCCTTCCCGGCCCATGCCTGAATTTTTGACCCCGCCGAAGGGCGTGCGCAGGTCGCGCAACATCCAGGTATTGATCCAGACAATGCCGCATTGCAGCTGTGCCGCCATCCGGTGTGCGCGTTGCAGGTGATTGGTCCAGACCGTTGCGCTGAGGCCGTAGGGCGAGTCATTGGCTTGGGCCAGCGCATCGGCCTCGTTTTCAAACGGCTGAATGGTGACCACCGGGCCAAAAATTTCCTCCTGGTTGCTGCGGCACGACGTACTCAGCCCTTCGATCACCGTAGGAGCGATAAACCAGCCGCCTGCCTGTGCGCCGGACAATCGGAGCGCTTGACCGCCGCACAGCACCCTGCCGCCTTCCGCGCGGGCCAGGTCGATGTAGGACAGTACTTTATCATAATGCAGTTTCGACACCACGGCGCCCAACTGACTTTCCGGGTCGGCGGGATCGCCTGTCCGCAGTTGTTGCACGCGTTCTACAAAATCGTTTTTAAACCGTTCGTATAAACTTTTTTCCACATAAATTCTTGAACCACAAAGGCATATCTGCCCCTGATTGTTAAAAGAAGAGCGAACCGTGGTATCCAGCATTTTTTCGTAGTCACAATCTGCAAAAATGATATTGGGGTTTTTGCCACCCAGTTCGAGGCTCAGTTTTTTAAACATCGGGGCGGCTACCCGGGCGATTTCAGCGCCGGCACGGGTGCTGCCCGTAAACGAAATGGCTTTGACCATTGGGTGCTGCACGATGGCCGCTCCGGCTTCCGGTCCCAGGCCTTGTACAATATTGAGCACACCCGGCGGCAATCCGGCGGCATTACAAATATCGCCCAGCAGCATGGCGGTCAGCGGTGTCACCTCCGAAGGTTTGCCGACCACACAATTGCCGGCAGCTAAAGCGGGCGCAATTTTCCAGGTAAACAGATACAAAGGCAGGTTCCAGGGAGAAATACAGCCCACCACGCCGAGGGGCTGGCGCAGCGTATAACTCAAAGCATCCGGCTGCTGGTGGCTTTCGGAGGCGAAATGCAGCAAGGCCGTGGAAAAAAACTTGAAATTCAGCGCTGCCCTTGGAATGTCGATCGTGCGCGCGGTGGTGATCGTTTTGCCGGAATCCGTGCTTTCTGTTTCAGCGAGGCGATCGAGGTTGTGCAAAATGCCATCGGCGATACCGCGCAGTATGTCGTGCCGTTGTTCGAGCGCCATGGCCGACCAGGCCGGGAACGCTGTTGCCGCTGCCTGTACGGCGCGTTCCACATCTTCCGGGCCGGAACGGGCGATACGGCCGCTCAAAGCGCCGGTTGCCGGGGCATAATTATCCAGATACCCGCCTCCGACCGGAGCGACGTATTTCCCGTCGATGAAGTTGTTGATTAATTGCATGTGAACTATTTTGGTTGGTTTGAAGGTTTGGTTTGAAGGTTTGATGGTTTGATGGTTTGA
>JAYSZC010000395.1:0-1809 GCA_043738235.1 Lewinellaceae bacterium
AGTCGAGGCACGCGAGGGCGCGTTTTTCAGACAGGAGTTGGTTGCTTTTGTCGTTGCCGGCGCTGTCCGTATGGCCGTCCATGCTGAGGCCGTAGTAGGGGTATTTGGTCAGAATATTAGCAATATCCGTCAGTATTTTGCTGGATTCCGCTTTCAGGATCGCTTTTCCGGTCTGGAATTTGACGGCTTTTACGGCCAGTTCCAATTTCTCGCGGTCTTTCTTTTCCACGGCGGGGCAACCTTTGTTGTCTTTCGAGCCGGCGATCGTCGGACAAATATCCAGGGCGTCTTCCACGCCGTCGGTGTCGGTGTCGGGACAACCTTTAAACTCCGCTTTACCGGCCACGAGCAGGCAGGCGTCCAATTTATCTTCCACGCCGTCGCCGTCGGTATCGCGCACCGGGCAGCCGTAGTAATACTCCAGGGGACCTTTTTCGGTCGGACAGGCGTCGAAACGGTCTTCAATGCCGTCGCCGTCGGTGTCAGGGCAGCCGTTGAATTGCAGTAAACCCGCCACGGTGGCGCAGGAATCCTTGCGGTCTTCGATGCCATCATGGTCTGTATCAGGGCAGCCCTTGAACTGGGCCAATCCGGGAAGGGTAGGGCACTCGTCGTCTACATCCGGGATACTGTCGTTGTCCATGTCCTTGATTGGGCAACCGCCCAGCGATACCACGCCGTATTTGTGCGGGCATTCGTCGTCGCGGTCTGCAATGCCGTCGTGGTCAGCATCGGGACAGCCTTGGGTGCGGCCGAAGCCGGGAATTTCCGGGCATTTATCCAATTTGTCCGCGATACCGTCGCCGTCTTTGTCTTTTTTGCCGAGCCGGACAACGATATTGAGTCCGACGAACCAGTACCAGTCTGGTTTGCCGGGATTACCGGACAGACTGACGCCGTCGAAGTAGTCGGAAAAAGCGGTGCGGGCGCCCAGTTCCAAACCGAGCATCCAGGTTCTGGAAAGGTCGAGGTTGAGTCCGGCGCCCAACGACAGTATCGGTTCGCTTTGGGTTTTACCGCCGATGCGCAGGTCTTCCACAGCTTTTAGCAACAAACTGCTGCCCTCCAGATAAGACTGGTCAAAAGTTGTTGTTGCTTTGCTGATAACGAAACCGCCGCCGGCAAACAGATATGGCGCAAGCATTGGTTTGAACTTATTGATTTGCGCAATTTGCCGGTATTTATCCAATTCATACACGATGGTATCCACCCTGCGGAAACGTTTTTTTCCAAAAATATCCCATTCCGCCTGTAAGGAAAGTTCGGTCATTTTGGTTTCAAATGCGTATTTACGATCTTGTCGCCAGTCGAGATCGGTATGATCCACATCTTTTGCGGCTATTTTACCGAAGATCAAATTGCCCCTCAAGGCCAGGATCGGACACAGGTGTCGCCGGACAAATATGCCGGCGGCAGGTTTTAATCCGCTTGTATTCGAAATCCGGTCGTTGGACAGATCGCCATTGTAACGCATGGCACCCAGCACCAGTCCGAGTTCGGTTGTTTTTTCAAAATACCGCGCAGTGTCGGCAAAATGGAATGTCTCCTCTTTGGTCGGGAAATTTATTTTGCCGTAAGACATTTGCGCCACTGACGCCTGGCATACTAAAAGCAGCCCGATGGCAGGGAGTTTGAGAATATGGCGCATATCGGATTTATATTGTGTAGAAAAAATGAGTAAACGGATTAACCCTTCGGGGCAAAAGTAACAATACCTGCCGGCGATTTGACAATTTAGCGCTGCAAGAAGCCAAGTTCTGTCGTATATACTACATAAAGTCAGGGATGAGGGATGAGGATTGAGGGATG